>CAZPPD010000527.1:0-4701 GCA_964588185.1 uncultured Alcaligenaceae bacterium
GTGGTAATGGTAAGTCGGCCTTGGGCTGTGCCCAGGATGACATCGCTGACGACAATTTCTTCCATGCTCGACAACTGTTGCGACAAGCGAACCAGATCTCTGGCAGGGCCGCCCTTGGGGACAGAAGTCGGTTTTTCTTGGTACGGTATGGACAGCGGAGTACCCGTTAGACCGGCACCCGGACGAGGAGCATGCAGCTCAAAGGCATGGTGGACGGCACGCAAAGCATTTATGGCATCGTCTCGGTCCACCAGCACGGAAATCTTGATATCACTGGTGGTGATCATTTTCATGTTCACTCCGGCCTCTGCCAAGGCAGAGAACATCCGCTCGGCAACCCCGGTGTGGGTCCGCATGCCGGTTCCAACTATGGAGACTTTGCTCACATTATCTTCGGATTCGACATTGGCCCCGAGTTCCATGGCCAGAGGTTGGAGGACTGCCAGAGCTGCCGGTAATTCGTTGTGGAGAACGGTAAACCCAATAGCCGCTCGTCCCTGGCTACCCACGTTTTGGGCGATCATATCCACGACAATATTATGGTCCGCCATGGCAGAAAAAACGCGGTGGCTGATTCCCGGTTCGTCGGGGACGCCTTCCAGATTAATGCGAGCCTCGTTCCGCAGCAAAGCCGCCCCGCAAACCACTACATCCTTCATCCACTCGTTTTCGGGCAGGATCCAGGTTCCTTCGGTATCGCTCAGAGAGGATCGAACTTGAAGGGGAACATCAAACTTCTTGGCAAATTCTATGCTGCGGGAATGCATGACTCCGGCACCGACACTGGCCAGTTCCAACATCTCGTCGTAGCTGATGGAATCCATTTTGCGGGCTTCGGGAACTACACGGGGGTCCGTCGTATAGATTCCATCCACATCGGTATAGATCTCACAGCCGACTTCTTCATTATCTTGCGTTTGGTCATGCTTCAAGACAGCGGCCAAAGCAACCGCTGTGGTGTCGGACCCGCCTCGTCCCAGAGTGGTGATGTTGCCTTCGTCATCGGTGCCTTGAAAACCGGCTACGATAACGATTTTGCCCTCGTTGAGAGCCTGGCGCATGCGGGCGGTGCTGATATTTTTGATGCGGGCTTTGGTGTGAGTGCTGTCGGTGACAATACCCACTTGAGCTCCCGTCATGCTAATTGCGGGGTGATCCATCGCTTGAATGGCCATGGCCATCAGAGCGATGGAAACCTGTTCCCCGGTGGACAGCAGCATGTCCATTTCTCGGGCGGGTGGTTTCTCGGTGATTTGTTGGGCGAGGTCGACCAATTCATCCGTGGTTTTGCCGCGGGCACTCACTACCATTACTACTTGATTGCCATCCTGCCGCGCTCGAATCGCGCGGCGAGCAGCCGCCATGATGCGTTCCGCCGTGGCAACACTGGTACCGCCGAATTTTTGTACGACCAAACCCAAGATATTTCTCCGTCGAAAGAAACTGAGGGAACATTTGGGAGATTTATTGCTTATAAATAAAGTTAGTGTAATGATAGGATTTTACTGGGATTCTTCCATTAGTGGGAAGTTGAGGAGAGATGAATCCCATTTGCTCGCCAGAACTGGCTGGTATTTATTCACTCAACCATAAATATACGAAACAAACTAAAGGAGACTTGGAGTGCCAAGACTACTCTGGACTATCCTTCTTGCTTTGCCGTTGTTGTACTTCGCAAAATCCGACAACCTATCGACTCAAGCCGGCAACAAGAAAGACGGCAAGGTCAAAAAGGCGAACACCGTTCCGATGTGGATTTGGTTTGGGGAAAAAGCCAAGCCCAACCAAAAGGTTTATTTCCGCAAGACCTTTTACACCAAGGATTGGAACGGCAAAGCCAAGATCTATGCCACTTGTGACAACGAGATGTCCATCTATCTTAATGGGAAATTGGTTGCCGAAAGTTCTACCTGGGAACAACCGATCTTCGCGATTATCTCCGATGAACTGCGGCCCGGAAAAAATGTCATTGCGGTGGCCGCTCGCAATGACAGCAGTTCCATTGCCGGTTTCCTGATGAAGATTGTCGCCGAGAAAGGTAAGGGCAAGCCCCAAGAAACCATGGTGACCAACCGATCCTGGAAAGTAACCGAAACTCCCGGCCCGGACTGGAAGAGCCGCAAATATGATGACAGTGGTTGGGTCAAACCGAATGTCTACGGCAGACTTGGCGATGGACCCTGGAAGCAAGTCAACAAAGTAACCTTAGCCCGGGCGAATCGGAACCCGAAAAAGCAGGTTTCCCTTAAAAATCGCTACAAGGTAAAGGAAGGTTTCAAACTCGACTTGATTTACCCCGTGCCAGCAGCCACGCAAGGTTCCTGGGTAAGTATGACCGTCGACCCAAAAGGCAGGCTCATTGTTTCCGATCAGTATGGCAAGCTTTACCGCGTAACAGTTCCGCCCCTGGATGCCAAGGAAGGGAAAGTCGGCATAGAGCCAATTGATGTGGACCTGGGGGAAGCCCAAGGCCTGCTGTGGGCCTTCGATAGCCTGTATGTCTCGGTCAACCGCGGCCGCAAATATGCCAGCGGCTTCTACCGGGTTCGGGATACCGATGGCGATGACAAGTTGGATAAGGTCGAGTTGCTTCGCAAGCTAAATGGCGGGGGGGAACATGGCCCGCATGCCATTGTGCTCGCTCCCGATGGCAAGTCCCTGTACTTGATCGCCGGAAACCATACCAATTTGCCCTCAATCGATGGTTCCCGTTCCCACAAGGCTTGGGGCGAGGATAGTCTGCTGCCCCGCATGTGGGATGCCAGCGGTCATGCCCGGGGGCGGATGGCACCGGGAGGTTGGATTTGCCGCGTCAGCCCCGATTGCAAAACATGGGAGCTGCATTGTAATGGTTTCCGTAATGCCTACGACATGGCGGTCAATCGAAACGGGGATTTGTTCACCTATGATTCCGACATGGAATGGGACATGAACACGCCTTGGTACCGGCCCACCCGAGTTTGCCATTGCGTCAGCGGTGCCGAGTTTGGTTGGCGCGGCGGTACGGCCAAGTTTCCGGTCTACTATCCGGATAATCTTCCCCCGGTTGTGGACATTGGTCCGGGTTCGCCAACGGGTGTGGTTTTCGGCTATGGAGCAAAGTTTCCGGTGAAATACCAGGAAGCCTTGTTTATCTGCGATTGGAGCTACGGAAAATTATATGCGGTCCATATGACTCCGGACGGCTCTACATACAAAGGCAAACTGGAAGAATTTATAACCGGGACGCCCTTGCCGCTCACAGATATTGTGGTGAATCCCAAAGACGGTGCCATGTATTTTGCCACAGGTGGCCGGCGGACACGTTCCGGGTTATTCCGGGTCACCTATATCGGTAAAGAGTCCACAGAACCAAAAAAGAAGGATGCCGACGATACCGGAAAACCTTTTTCCATTCGCCGGAGTTTAGAAGCCTACCACGGTCGTCAGGATCCCAAGGCCATTCAAGCGGCTTGGCCTCATCTAGGGAGTGAAGACCGATTCATTCGCTGGGCGGCTCGCGTTGCCATTGAGCATCAAAAGCCGGAGCTGTGGCAGGAGAAAGCCCTGCAGGAGAAGGAACCGCAGGCTGCTCTCGAAGCCTTGTTGGCTCTTGCCCGTGTCGGCGATAAGTCGGTTCAAGGTGATCTCATCCAAGCCTTGGGTCAAATTTCCTGGAAAAGGCTTTCCCACGATCAAAAGCTTGCCTTGCTGCGTGTTTATGGCCTGACTTTTATTCGCATGGGGCGACCGGGAGATGAAACTATTGATCGTTTGATCGCCAAGTTTGATCCCCTCTTCCCTGCCAAGAGCCAGGAAATGAACTATGAGCTGTGCAAGATATTGGTTTATTTTCAAGCACCAAATACTGTTACTAAAGCTTTGCCGATGATGTTGAATGGCCTGACCCAAGAAGAGCAAATGTACTACGCCCTCTTCCTGAGGAATTTAGAAACCGGTTGGAATTTGGATCAACGCAAAGATTATTTCCGCTGGTTCCTCAAGGCAGCTAATTTCAAAGGTGGGCACAGCTTTCAGGGTTTTGTTCGCAACATCAAGAAAGAAGCCATTACCAACTTGACTCCGAAAGAAAAAGAAGTCCTTAGCCCAATCCTTAATGCCAAACCCGTTGCGGTGAAACAGCCCATCGCTCCCCCGCGGGATTTTGTCAAGAAATGGACCGTAGAGGAATTGGTCAAGAAGGTGGAAAACGGCGGATTACAAAACCGGGATTATGATCAGGGTCGAAAGATGTTCGCTGCGGCCAACTGTTTCGCCTGCCATCGCTACAACAACGAAGGCGGCTCGTTCGGCCCGGATTTGACCGGGGTATCCGGGCGTTTTACCCCGCAGGACTTACTGGAATCGATTATCGAACCAAGCAAAACCATCAGCGACCAATACGAAGCCGTGGTGATTGAGCTTAACGATGGGCGTTTGGTCCAAGGCCGCATTATTAACTTGGCTAGCCGAGGTTGGCGGGTAAATACCGATATGTTGAATCCGGATAAAGCCGTGACGGTTAATCGGGGCCAAGTGATTTCGGTAACGCCTTCGCCCATATCCATGATGCCCACCGGCTTGATTAATACGCTGAATGAAGAAGAAATTAAGGACATGCTTGCCTATCTCCTGTCCCGTGGAGATCGCAATCATCCAATGTTCAGCAAGAAGTAAGGAATCGCCGACCCAGGGCAGTGCACTGCTGTTAATTTCCGCTCC
>CAZPPD010000528.1:0-4695 GCA_964588185.1 uncultured Alcaligenaceae bacterium
GGAACAATGTAAAGACCGGATTTGCCTTGAAGAGAACCCCGAAAAATAGTCCGGTTCGCAGGATATACCAGGTATTCGTGACCAATTGGGAAAAGCCGGCGAAAAGAAAGCGGAATATGCTGGTTCATGGCCGGCCCAGTTGGGATCAAACCGCCGTGTTGTTTGCGGTTCGGGGAACCGGGGATTACTACTCGATTTCGGATTTCGGCAAGATAACCATTTACCCGCAAAAAGGAACCACCATTTGGTCTCCTGCCCGCAAAGGGTCCCACCGGTATCTAATCCCAAGAATGCCGGACCAAGAACTTGCCGGAATTATTGATGGATTGATGAGTACGCCGCCAAAAGGATCCTCCAACCCAGAATAATCCAATGCCATTCCGGGATAACGATTTCGAACCTCTGGATGAAGCTGAATTCCCCGAACCCGATGACGAGGAAGAGGAGGAAGTAGAGGTCACTTACGGATCGCCCTGCCCCGAATGCGGCCAATTGGTTTATGAGGACATCGGCATTTGTCCCCACTGCGAACAACACGTCATCTCCCCCCAATCCATTTCCATTAAACCTTTCTGGGTAGTAGTTACAGCGGCATTCTTGTTGATTTGGATCCTGTTGTACTGGATTTAATCCCTGGTTGATTGATAACTCTATTCCTCGGTCAGCAAAATAATTTCTGTTCTGATTGGAACCGCGAAAACAAATCGATAGATATCTTTCGAAGGTACCGTTTCCTCATTACAATGAACCATCAACCTTTCCAGTACTCGACCGGACCGATTCCATGGCACTAAGCTCAGGCAACCTCGTAGGCATTGATTTGGGAACCACCTTTTCCGCGATTGCCACTTTGGATGATCGCGGCCAAGCGGTTACCCTTCCCAACCGAGAAGGAGAGATGCTCACCCCCAGCGTGGTCTTGCTTACCGAAGATGGCGTCGTTGTGGGACAGGCAGCCCGGGATGTTGCCCTGGAATATCCGGACCGCGTTGCCAGCCTGGTCAAAAGGGACATCGGCTATCCGGAACTGAGCTACCCGGTTGCCGGCAAGAAATTCCGCCCGGAAACAATCTCCGCACTCATCATTCGCAAACTGGTCGAAGATGCCGAAGAACGCATCGGCCCAATCCAAAAAGCTGTGATCACTGTTCCGGCTTATTTTGATGACACCCGCCGCAAGGCAACCAAGGACGCCGGCCGTATTGCCGGTTTGGAAGTTATTGATATTTTGGATGAACCCACAGCGGCGGCCCTGGCCTATTCTTTCCAGCAACCCAACAGTAATAATCAGTCGGTTCTGGAGACCGGGGTCACCAAGACCCAAACTCTCCTGGTGTATGATCTGGGTGGGGGGACCTTTGATGTGACCGTCGTTCGATTGGCTCCGCGGCGATTTCAGTCGTTGGCCATTGAAGGGGATGTTCGGTTAGGGGGAAAAGATTGGGATGACCGCATTGTCGATTTCGTTGCCAAAAAGTTCGCCGAGAAATACCAAGCCGACCCTCGCGAAGACCCCCAGTCGCTCGTAGTCCTGCGAACTTCGGCCGAGCGGGCCAAGAAAACCCTCAGCAAGCTATCGCAAACCAGTATTACTTGTACTCATGCCGGCAAAGTGCTCACAGTCCCGCTCACCAGGTCAGAATTTGAAGGACTGACCAAAGACCTGTTGACCCGGACTCGTCTCACGGCTCAACAAGTCCTGAACCAATCCGAATTGACCTGGGATCAAATCGACCGGGTATTACTGGTCGGCGGTTCCACCCACATGCCGATGACGGGACAAATGCTCAGTGAAATCAGTGGCAAGACACCGGACAAATCCCTAGCCGTAAGCGAAGTGGTCGCCCGAGGAGCCGCCATCCACGCCGGGATCGTCACGGCCCGCCAGGTTGAAATCGATCAGAAATTATTGGAGGAGGATGTTCAGAAAGCCTTGGAACAGATTGTCGAAATCAACGTGAATTCTCATAGCCTGGGCATTGAGATCAAGAAAAAGGATGAACACATCAACGACATCCTCATTCGCAAGAACACACAGCTACCCACCGCCGCCAGCCGCGTTTACAAGACCTTGGTCGAAAACCAACCGCGAGTCCGGGTCAAGGTGTTACAAGGCGAAGCTCACCAAGCGGATGCTTGCATAAGCATCGGCGAATGTTGGATCGAAGGATTGCCGCCCAATCTCCCCAAGCTGTCCCCCATTCAAGTCCGCTGTGGAGTTGGCAGTAACGGCCTGATCGACGTCATGGCTCTGGATATGACCAGTGGGAAAATGGTCCGAACCGAAATCCACCGGAGTAGCGGTTTGTCGGAAGAGGAGATTCAACGGGAAATCAAGTGGGTGAAGAGTCAGGCTATTCAGTAGTTTCCGCCCAAGGTTGGACCTTAATTAACCATGCATTTTGCTCGGTCCGCTGTTTCTTGAAAGAAACCGGGTGGATTGGCAACAATTAATATGATGGGGGCTAGGGAGACTTGTCCTACCAAATCAAAATGTTCTATGAAAAATATTGCAACCTACTATTGGCTTGTTTCTGTAGGAATGTGGGCTCTCTGCGGATGTGGTTCTGCTACTCCGGGACCGGTGGAAGTGAAAGGGAAAGTGATTCTCCTCGGATCCGAAGAAATCCCGGAGATGGTGATTACCTTTTATCCCCAAGAAAAAGTCAATCAAGCGACTACACCTTCAGGGATTGTTAAAAAAGGGAGCGGCGAGTTTAAGGTCAAGTGCATTCCCGGCAAGTATCATGTTACGTTAAAAAGAATACCCATTTCCGGAATGGGGTACACTGCCAATCCTGCCGAGAATCCCGAATCCGAACCAAGATTCAAACGGGGACGATTTCCAGTACCCCGAGTGTATGGAAACGCCAAAAACACTCCGTTGAAAATTGTGATTTCAGAAGATCAAAGTGCTTCCGGTCTGTTCCTGGAGGTGAAGAAGAAATAGCCGCTATCTCCGCCGGGCAATCCAAGGGACGCCCTTCACATCAAAATTCCACACCTGCCTTCCGGCTTTGGTCAGTTCCAGGAAATGGCTGCCGTTGCGGCTTGCTACCAGGATATTTCCCTTGGGGGTGTAGGACAGCGGGTAGGGGTTGGAGACCTTGGCTTCCCAAATTATCTTCCCTTTTGCATTGTACTCGGCAATTTTATTGGTCTGAGTGACGACAATATTCCCATTGGGATGAAAATCCACTCCGCCCAGAGTATTGCCGATCTGTAATTGAACCCGGGCGGTGCGGATGATATTTCCGGTTGGCGATAGCAATTCGAACTGATTATTGGACAGCATTACGGCAATATTTTTGTTCCGGAACCTGCGAGCCGCCCGAATTCGACTCTTATTGATTCGACTGATTTGCTTTCCCTGCCGGTCGATCTCGTAGAGGGCAGTTTGAGTGGCAATAAAGGTGTTGCCATTGGCAAGCCGTTGGCAGATGATGGGGCGAGAAATGGTTTTCGACCACACGATCTTCCCGTCAAAGGTTCGCTCCGTGACTCGGTTGGAATTGTACTCGGCCACTAACACCCGATTTCCGGGGACGACACGGAAGTCACAGGGATTGTTAAGGCCGGTGATTTCCCAACGTTTATTTCCCGCCCGGTCTACTTCCAGCACAGACCCCCGGCCATTGCCGGTAAAAACGATCATACCGGTGTAGCCCAAAGTTCCACCTGAGGGATTGTACTTCGCCAAATCAATGGTTTTTCCGGTGGACCTCCACCAAATTTCCCAAGCTTGGCGGCATTTGGTTGCCGAATCCGCAGTTTGCCCAAGAGCGATTGCTGGAGCTTTGTCCCCCGCAAGGCGATAAAGGATTTCCTCTGCTCGCCAAGCCTCGCCGAGCGGCAATTCGTTGAGCAGGGAAACCAAAACCGGGATGGCACTTCGATCTTTGAAAGCCAACATCCCCAATGCGGCGCGAAAACGGACAGTGGGTTCGGAATCCAGCAGCAACTTGCAAACTGCATCTTTCTGGCTTTTCACTCCGGCGATCCCCAAAGCTTCGGCTGCTGCTCCGCGTTTTTCAGGAGAAGGGTCGCGCAGTGCCGCTGCAAACACCGGGTTTAATTGCCCACCCTGGAATGCCAGTCCCGGGAGAGCCGAGCGAATTTCCTCGGAGATCTTCGAATTATCTGCAGCCGGGAGGTAATCCAACAAGACTTTTGCTGTCCCATTCGGCTTGCGTTTGGCCAGAAGCCGAATCGCAGCTCCGGCAATGTCGGGATTGGATTGCAATTCAATTTTTGTCAAGCATTTGATGGCTCGGTCAGTAACTTCCAAATCATCACTTTTGGCCGCAATACGCAACTCTTTAACCGCCGGACGCCCGATGGCAATCAAGTTTTGGGAAGCTTTTTCCCTTACAATGTAACGCCGGTGTCCTAACAGTTTGATAGCAGCCTGGATTTGTTTTTGCAGGGAATCGGAACCGGTTCTCCTTCGCAAGAAATTTAAAAGCGATTGGTTGTCGGTGGCTTGTCCCGCTTTTCGTAGGAGTTTTTCATCGTATGAACTTTTCGTTTCCCCCCCTTTACCAACTAGTGATATGAAACCCAAGCAAACTATGGTGGAAAAAATGAGGGCTTTTCGCATTACGGTCTCCTAAAACCGCGAGATAGAGGTGCTTGGCCGAATCCAATTGATTTTACGGGACTGCTTCCCCCCGTGCAACTAACATGCGGCGGGAT
>CAZPPD010000529.1:0-4688 GCA_964588185.1 uncultured Alcaligenaceae bacterium
ATGTCGCTCGGGTTGTTCTGGTCGATGGTCAATCCGCTGGTAATGATGTCGGTCTTGACCTTCGTCTTTACGGTTCTATTGCCGAGCGGACGCGAATATTTTCCTCTCTTCGTGCTGATTGGATTTCTTCTTGACGGGGGCCTTTTCGCAACTCTTTTAGGGTCGCCTCTGCACGAGCTAGCTGAGCTTTCAAAACAGCCCTGCGAGCTTTCAGGTTGTTCGTATCTAATTGGGCAACAATCTGCTTCGACTTAACCGAATCCCCCTCTTTCACCTTGACAGAAACAACTAAACCTCCGCGTTCAAAACTAAGATCACTATTCCGCTCGGCCTCAACTTTTCCAATAAATTCCCGGAAAACCTCGTATCCAGAGGACTTTTTAAGAGGACGAACTGCGACGGAAAGTACTCTTTGCTTCTTCTGCTTTTCGGCGAAAATGGAAGGACCCAATCCATATAAAAAAAAGATTCCTACGCCTAAACCAATAATGATCAGAGTCGCAATCCCAAGCTTTCCGAAAAGGAATGTTTTTCTACCATTGCAGGACTTTTGCGAGACTTGAGTTTTCCCACTTGTGTTCATTGATTTAAATCTCATAAACGAGAGTCTCGGATTTCAAGCGTAGAGATAAATCTACCAACTATTATTTGTAATAATGAAGTCAAGCGGAGTAACGGCTTTAAGTGTCCCACAGGGTTTTGGGATTCTTCAAATATTTTTGGGTGCCTTGCTCGCTTCTAACATTCTAAATCTTTCCCGTTTTTGCTTAAAAGTTAGGTCCATTGGGCATCTAGGCGAGCATGCTTCAGACCATTATGTGAATCTCAACTCAAAATTCAGTGAGACACTCATGTCTTTCATGCAGGCCAAGAACTAAACGCTGCAATGCTTGAGAGTCCTTGATCGCATAGCCTTTTGTATCGTTGTTAAAGAAAACGAACACCTTTTTCTCCTGTGCAACCTTCGATATCCACTCCGCCCATCCCCGCAACCTACTAGGTCTGTATTTACCTCCATACTTCACCCCTGTTCCGTGAAAGCGAATATAAACTATGTCTCCTGTCACTCTTCTTGGATGATGAGACAGTATATCGTGGACGCAAAGATTTAGATTGTGCTCAACCAGCAATTCATAGGTGTCTTCTGCTAAACAATCGCGATCTCGGAATTCAACAACATGCGTCAGGTCTTTCGGCAACAATTGGGCAAAGGCACGGAGGCGGTCAAGATTCTTTTTCCAGTTCGGCGGAAGTTGGAAGAGGATGGGTCCCAATTTGTTCTTTAAAAGTCGAATTCCTTCAAAAAAACGTTCCAGTGCCTTGGCTGGTTCCTTTAGTTTCTTCATGTGGGTTACGTAACGATTCGCCTTGACCGCATAAAGAAAGCCTTGAGGAGCCTGCCGACGCCAGGTTTCGAAGGTGTTGTTGCCTGGTTGGTGGTAGAAGGTGTTGTTAATCTCAACGGTGTCGAACTGCCGGCAATAATGAGAAAACCAACGCTCGGATGGCAAATCCTTTGGGTAAAACAGACCTTTCCAATGGTTATAGTTCCACCCGGAGGTACCGATGTGGATTTTTCCCGACATCGCCAACACCTGCACTTCTGTCTAAATCTCCGCGAGAAACTGAAAGGAATCTTCGAGAAGGTTGCTAATTCTTTTCATGAACCGGGCTCCATCCGCTCCATTAATAACGCGATGATCATAGGAGAGTGACAAAGGCAGCCGGAGTCGATTTTCATTCTCACCTTGAGCTTGACCAACTCCAAGAATGGCTACTTCGGGGTAGTTAATAATCGGCGTAAAGGTAGTGCCTGCAATGCTGCCTACATTGGTGATGGTGAAGGTGCCCCCTTCCATGTCCTCCTTGCCTAACTTTTGATTTCGTGCTTTTTCGGCTATCTCTTCAAGCTCTCCGGCTAGGGTGGAAATATCTTTTTGATCTGCATCGCGTAAAATGGGAACAAGCAAACCTTGCTCCGTGTCTACAGCGAATCCAAGATGGTAATACTCCTTGACTATCAATTCACCGTTTGCGGAATCAAAGCTGCTATTAAATTTCGGGAACTCTTCCAATGTCACCACCGCCGCCTTAGCAATAAGCGTTGTCATGGTTATTTTTGGGCTATCTTCTTTTTGATTGAATTCTCGGCGTCGCTTTTCAAGCTCAGTCACATCCACCAGATCATTCTGAGTCACATGTGGTATCAGCCGCCATGCCATGCTAAGTCTTTTAGCAGCAGTTTTCGCCAGTTGGTTCAAAGGCTCCCGTCTCACCGATCCCCATTGTTTGAAATCCGGCAAAGCCGGCTCTTTGACTTCTCGTTCCCCACCTTCTTGTTTTGCAGCCCTCCTCACATCTTCACGTGTAATTCTGCCATCCGAACCGGTCCCTTCGATTTCATCTAGTTTCACATCCATTTCGCGGGCCATACGCCGCGTTGCCGGACCGGCAGGAACCGGAGGCTCCTTTTTCCCGTTTTCTGGTCCTTCTGCATCGGTTTCTTTTGCTTTAGCTTTTGGTTGAGGTTTCTTCTCTTTTGGAGTAGGTTCCTTTGTTTCTTCCTCTCCTTCCGGTGTTATATCTTTTTCTCGTGATTCGGAGCTTACTTCTTTCGTCTTTTTCTTAGTTGGCTTTTCATCCCCTTCTTCAGGTGGTTTTTCTTCAGAAGGAGATTCCTCTGCTTCCTCTGCTTCCTCAATAGTTAGTAGTGTCTGCCCAACCTGTATTGTTTCGCCTTCCTTTACATGGATTTCGCTCACCTTACCTGCAAAAGGACAGGGTAAAGGCGTAGCCGCCTTTTCACTCTCAACTTCCAGAACATTCTGGTCCGCTTCAATCTCATCACCTTCGGAGACGAGCAACCGAATGACCTCCGCCTCCTCAATGTTTTCACCAAGTTCTTGTAATTTAAATTCTGTCATCAATCCTTCCCTTTGATTTAGGCAACTACAGGATCTACTTTGGCCGGATTGATATTCCACTCCTCCATAGCTCTTTGTACCTTGTTCATTTCCAGTTGGCCTTTGCGGCAAAGAGTACTGAGAACAGCAAAAGCAATGTTCTCCCCATCCACCTCAAAATGTTTTCGTTGGGCAGAGCGAGTGTCGCTTCGACCAAATCCATCCGTTCCTAAAGCAACCAGATGACCGGGAAGCCAAGGAGCTATTTGTTCCGGTACGATCTTCATATAATCCGTGGCCGCAACAAATGGTCCCTCGGACTCACCTAAACTTTTCTCAATATAGGTTTGGCGTGGCTGCTCGTCCGGGTGGCGTAAGTTCCAGCGTTCAACAGACAATGCATCTCGACGCAGCTCGTTAAAGCTTGTTACGCTCCAAACGTCACTTCCAATATCAAATTGCTCGGCGAGAAGATCTTGTGCCTGGAGAACTTCGCGGAGGATAGGACCGCTGCCCAAAAGTTGCGGTCGCTGGTTATTCCCTGGATTCTTTCCACCCTGGGAACGCAGCTTATACATTCCTTTGCGGATTCCTTCTTCAGCACCTTCAGGCATAGGCGGCTGCTTGTATTTTTCGTTATACATGGTGATGTAGTAGAAGACTGGTTCCTGTTCCTGATACATGCGGCGTAGGCCGTCTTGAATGATGACTGCAAATTCATAGGCAAAGGCAGGGTCGTAGGAGACCAGGTTTGGGACAGAAGCGGCAACTAACTGACTATGGCCATCCTGATGTTGCAGGCCTTCTCCCGAAAGGGTTGTGCGGCCGGCGATTCCGCCTAACAAAAATCCGCGACTCCGAGCGTCGGCAGCAGCCCAAATAAGGTCGCCAATTCTCTGGAAGCCAAACATAGAATAAAAAGAGAAGAAAGGGATCATTGGAATGCCTTGGCCGGCGTAGGCAGTCCCGGCTGCGATAAAGGAAGAGATCGACCCTGCTTCGGTTATACCTTCTTCGAGAAGTTGTCCGTCTTTTTCCTCGCGGTAGTAAAGTAATGTTTCCGCATCCACCGGTTCATATATTTGACCGGCAGGCGAATAGATGCCGCACTGTCGAAAAAGAACATCCATGCCAAATGTCCGGGCTTCATCCGGAATTATCGGCACGATGAAATTGCCGATGTTTTCATCCCGGACTAACTTGCTAAGCATGCGGACAAATACCATGATAGTCGCCACTTCGCGGTCTTCACTCCCCTCGAGAAAGTCCGCGAAAGCTTCCAGAGGTGGTGTCTCCAACGGTTCCGCCTTCACCGAACGGCTAGGAACAAAACCCCCTAATTTTTTGCGGCATTCCTGTAGGTATTTCTTTTCATAACTTTCGTCAGGCGGTTTGTAAAAGGGGGTTTTGTCGAGGTCTTGTTCCTCAAGCGGTACATTAAATCTTTTCCGAAAAGTCAGCAGCTCCTCTTCGCTCAGTTTCTTTTGTTGGTGGGTAACATTGCGACCTTCACCTGCCTCACCGAGACCATACCCTTTGATAGTTTTGGCAAGGATCACAGTAGGAGAACCTTTGTGATTCACTGCTGCATGGTAGGCAGCATACACTTTCTCCGGATCATGACCTCCCCGGTTGAGCTTTTCCAATTCTTCGTCGGAAAGGTCCTCCACTAACTCTTTTAGTTCCTCGGATGTCCCAAAGAAATGATCTCTGATGTAGGCTCCCGGCTCGACTATGAATTTTTGATATTAACAATCGACTGCTTCATTCATTCGGTCAATGAGA
>CAZPPD010000530.1:0-4685 GCA_964588185.1 uncultured Alcaligenaceae bacterium
CACCGAGATGAAGAATAAATTGCCACAAAAAAAGATTTCATCCTTCCTTCAGAACTTTAGCTGCATCTAATGCAAAGTAGGTCAGGATCCCATCTGCCCCAGCCCGTTTGAAACTAAGCAGGCTCTCAATCATCACTTTCTGTTTGTCCAACCATCCATTTTGTCCGGCCGCACATAGCATGGCATATTCTCCGCTAACTTGGTAGGCATAGGTAGGAACCTGGAAGGTCTCTTTCACTCGGCGGACGATATCCAAATAGGGCATCCCCGGTTTGACCATGACCATGTCGGCTCCTTCGCTAAGGTCCAATGCCACTTCGCGGAGCGCTTCATTGGTGTTGGCCGGGTCCATCTGGTACGTGCGTTTGTCCGCAGTCCCTAAATTTGCCGCCGAGCCTACGGCTTCCCGAAACGGCCCATAGAAGGCGGAAGCATACTTGGCGGAATAGGAAAGGATCTGGACGTGCTGGAATCCGACCTCATCCAGCGTTCGGCGGATAGCCCCAATGCGGCCATCCATCATGTCCGACGGAGCAATGACGTCACAGCCGGCTTGAGCCTGAACAACCGCTTGGTTACATAAAACTTCGACCGTTTCGTCGTTGATTACATAATCGTTCTTCAGCAAACCATCCTGGCCGTGACTGGTATAAGGATCCAAGGCTACATCGCAGATTATGCCAACTTCGGGATGAGCTTTTTTCACGGCGGCCACTGCCCGGCATATTAAATTGTCCGGGTTCAGTGCTTCTTCTCCCCCCGGAGTTTTCTTTTCCGGATCGGTCACAGGGAACAACGCCACCGCCGGTATACCAAACCACTTGGCCTTGCCGACCGCTTCGACTAACAGATCAACCGAAAGCCGGTCGACTCCCGGCATGGCCGAAATAGGTGTTTTCTCCTTCTCCCCTTCTTGAACAAATATGGGCCAAATTAGATCCTGGATGTTTAATTGATTCTCTGACACCAAGCGCCGCGACCATTCGTGTCGCCGGGTTCTTCGCGGGCGGATCAGCAATTCTTTTGACGGTTGATTGGGAAGATACAAAGCCATAATCTACCTCTGATAATTTCTCTTTATTAACATTTTGATTGGAAGTTAGGATTACTATCCTGCCGGCCTATCCTAATTCTTATTCGTTATTCCGGCAGCGTCCTGTTCTTTGACCTATAGTTAATTTACGTTAAGGTAAGTTTACATTGTTTGCATCATTTCACCGGAAGAGTTTTCCTCACTCTTCAGGTCAATTAAGACGAAGCGGATGAGTTTATACTATGCTGGTAGCTGAAAAGAATTCCGGTTCGATTTCCTCCCCCAACCAAACACCCCTTTGTGTCGACTTGGATGGGACCTTAATCGCGGGAGATTTGTTGCTGGAATCGCTATTCGCACTTCTGCGGCAAAACATCCTTTACCTATTCCTTTTTCCTTTCTGGCTGATTAAAGGAAAAGCCTATTTCAAAGAACAAATCGCTTCTCGGGTAGAATTGGACCCGGTTGCCCTTCCTTATCGCGAAAATGTGCTGAAATTCTTGAGGCAGGAAAAGGCCAATGGACGGTTTCTAGTGTTGGCTACCGCCAGCCACAAGAAACTAGCCCTGCAAGTCGCCGATCATTTGCGGTTATTTGAGGAAGTGCTAGCCAGCGAAGGCAACGTTAATTTAAAAGGCGAAACCAAACTTAAATTCCTCGAAGAACGCTTTTCCCATACCGGCTTTGATTACATTGGCGACTCTTGGGCAGACCTGCCGCTTTGGGAAAAAGCCAAAAATGCCTATCTGGTTGAACCTTCCGACCGATTGCTGAAAAAGACAGAAAGCTATTGCCACCCGAAGCAGGTTTTCCGCACTAACCAGCGAAAAACCAAACCCATGATGAAGTTGATGCGGCCGCATCAATGGGTGAAAAATCTGTTACTGTTTGCCCCAATCGTATTAGCTCATCAAGTGAGCAACCTGCAATTATTGGCGACAGTGGGAATGGCATTTTTCGCTTTTAGTTTTTGCGCATCCGCCGTTTATATTCTCAACGATCTGATGGACCTGCAATCGGACCGGCATCACCCGTGGAAGAAACGCCGGCCCTTGGCATCCGGGGCGGTATCTATCCCTCACGCTATCATTTTGTTTTTTGGGCTAATCATCACAGGGATCGGCTTCACCTTGATCTTTCACCCGCTGGAATTTACAGCCATGATCCTGGTGTATTTGTTGGTCACTTCGGCCTATTCGTTTTACCTAAAGCGGCAGCCAATCGTGGATGTTTTTGTCCTTGCCGGGCTATACACGCTCAGGATTTTGTCCGGAGGCGTGGCGGCGGGGATTGCCGTAACGCCTTGGCTGATTGCTTTTTCCATGTTCTTTTTTATCAGCTTGGCCTTGGTCAAACGCTACTCCGAATTAGCAAGAGCCGAGGAGGAAAATTCCACCAAGCTTTCCCATCGGGGATACCAAATCGAAGACATGGCCCTTATCCTCGCAGTCGGCCCGGCCAGCGGTTTCATGGCTGTCATAACCATGTGTCTTTACATGAACGCCAAAGATGTCCTGATCCTTTACCATTCACCCATGTTGTTGTGGATTATCAGTTTTATACTGTTTTTCTGGATTACCCGAGTGTGGTTCTTGGCGCGAAGGCGGTTGCTGGACGAAGATCCGGTAGTTTTCGCAACCAAAGATCCGGTAAGTTATCTCTCGGGAATAGCGGTGTTGGCAGTTCTATTCTTTGCGGCCTAAATGGTAGCTGGATTGCCAAGAATTCAGCCACAAGCAATTGATCTACCTATTTCACAATAGACCCTATCCATGCCAAGATTTGTAAAACACTTGCTCAGCAGTTGGGGAAATTATCCGACCGAGGAGGTTTATGATTTCCGACCGGATAGTCCCACGGAAATTAACACCATCCTGAGTCAGAACGGAGTCCCCTCTTTTATCAGCCGCGGATTGGGCCGGAGTTACGGGGATGCCTCACTCAATGCAGAAGCCGGCGTGATCCGCCATGAACGTCTCAACCGGTTTCTGAACTGGGACCCGGAAAGTCACATCGTGGAATGCGAAGCCGGTGTTACCTACGAAGATCTCTTGAAGTTTTTCCTGCCCAAAGGATTTTTCCCTCCCGTTACTCCCGGTACCAAGTACGTTACCATGGGCGGAGCGGTCGCAGCAGATGTCCATGGGAAAAACCATCACTGTGATGGAACCATTGCTTCGTTCTTGGAAAGCTTTCAACTGCTAACGGGAAAGCAGGAAGTCCTCACCTGCTCCCGCAATGAAAATGCAGATGTCTTCTGGGCCACATTAGGTGGGATGGGACTGACCGGAATTATTCTTACCATTCGTCTTCGCTTGTTGCCGGTGGAGACCGGTTATATCGCCGTGGAACAGGCCCGCGTTGCCAATCTGGACAAGGCCCTTGAAGGCTTTACCAGTGACAAGGATTTCCGCTATTCCGTCGCCTGGATTGACTGTTTGGCTTCCGGCGAATCCTTGGGGCGGTCGGTGTTGCTTCGCGGCTATCATGCTCCCGTTTCAGCCTTGCCGGAAACCGCCAAACATCCATTGAATCCGCCGATTAAACACAAAAAGAACGTCCCCTTTCGTTTTCCCGGGTTTGTGTTGAATCCCTTAAGCGTGAAGGTGTTCAATCACTTTTACTACAAGAGCCACGGCAAAGGGAAATACGTCGAGGATTACGACACTTTCTTTTACCCACTGGATTCCGTTTTGCATTGGAACCGCATTTACGGCAAACGCGGATTCGTCCAATATCAGGTTGCCCTGCCGCCGGAATCCAGCCGCAAAGCGTTGGTTCAAATCCTGGAGCGGCTCAGCAAATCCGGCCGAGCTTCCTTTTTGGCTGTATTAAAGAATTTTGGTCCGGGGAACGAAGGTCTCTTATCCTTCCCAATGGAAGGATCCACGCTGGCGTTGGATTTACCCAACACCGGAGACAGCATGCTCAAGCTCCTGGATGAACTGGACGGCATCGTGTTGGACAACGGCGGACGGGTTTACCTGGCGAAAGATGCTCGTCTGACCAAACGCTTTTTCGACGCCATGTATCCCCGAGCGGAAGAATTCCGCCAAGTGAAAGCCAAAGTAGATCCGAACAATCTCTTTAGTTCCTCCTTAGCCCGCCGAGTGGGGCTCGCATAACTCTAACTGTTCTCCATGCCAATGAATGAACCAATCCTGATCACCGGAGCCACCTCGAGTATTGCTCGGGCCATCGCCACTCGGTTTGCCGAGGAAGGCCGCGATATTATTTTGTCCGGGCGAAATCTCGAAGAAGTCAAAAAAACTGCCGCAGACTTGCGGATTCGTTATCAAGTGAAAGTCGAATCCGTTAAGTTCGATGCCCTGGATGACGAATCGCACCCAGCGTTTGTGCGGGAATGCTTGGAAAAAGCGGTGGGGAAATTAGGTGGGGTAGTGGTTTGCCACGGCTACATGGCCGATCAGGAGCAAGCCCAGAAGAATGACTTCGGCGAATCCCACAAGATGGTGCAAACTAATTTCACCTCCGTCGTCTCCATCTTGAATCTTCTCGCCAATCACTTTGAAGAACAAAAGTCGGGATTCATCTGTGCGATCTCAACCGTTGCGGGAGACCGCGGGCGCGGCAGCAACTACATCTACGGTTCGCCCAAAGCCGGCCTTGACGCCTATCTCCAGGGTCTCCG
>CAZPPD010000531.1:0-4683 GCA_964588185.1 uncultured Alcaligenaceae bacterium
CATCATTCCGCAAATAAAAGTTGAATCCGACGTTGCTATTCCTTGGCCGCCTGCCGAATGGAAAACAGACCTTGGGGAAATCAAAGATAGCCCGGATTCGGCAAAACGTTTGCTTAACCTTTGGATTGAACGAGCTTGGCGAAGGCCGGTTTCCGAAAAGGAACAAGCTCCTTTCTTCGCCTTTTACAACAAACTGCGAGAAAAGGGCATGTCCTTTGACAACTCCCTTCGCGCCGCCTTCCAATCCATCTTGCTAAGCGCCCCGTTCCGCTACCAGGCTTCTCCCGCCCATCCGGACCCGGTTATCGCTCATCATGCCATTGCTTCCCGCTTGAGTTTCATGTTTACCGGTGGACCTCCCGATGCGGAGTTGCGAAAGCTGGCCGAAGGCGGAAAGTTACGGGATCCTGAGGTGCTGGATTCACAAGTCGACCGGTTAATCGCCGGTTCCCGCAGCCAAGGTTTTGTCAAACCCTTCGTGATGCAGTGGTTGGAGATGGACCAGCCGATTACCATTGCCCAATCCGATATTCAAAAGCAAGATTTTCGCTTTGCTCGCTACCTCAAAGCGTCCATGAAGAAGGAAACTATCGCCTACATTCAAGAAATGTTTGCAGAAAATAGGCCCGCCAAGGAGTTGATCAGCAGTGATTGGACCATGATGAATGACGCCTTGGCACGCCATTACGGGTATCCAAAAATCACAGGCAGCAAGCTCCGCAAAGTAAACCTTCGCAAGGATGATCCCCGAGGCGGTGGAATTTTAGCTCACGCCGGTATTCAATCCATGTTATGTTGGATGGGAGAGAATTGGGTGATTTACCGGGGGGCTTGGGCGTTACGCCACATTCTGAATGATCCACCTCCCCCGCCTCCCTTGGAAGTACCGGAACTCAATCCTTCCGAAGGCAGCAACCGTGGGAAAACCTTTCGGGAATTACTCAAGATCCATCAAAAAGACAGCCGATGCGCCGTCTGCCATAAATCCATAGACCCCGTCGGTTTTGCTTTTCAAAACTTTGATATCAGCGGCCGTTGGCGCGACAAAGAATACGAACGGTACGAACGCAATGAATTGGACGGCCGAATCGCTTGGAAAGGGAAAGGGAAGACCCGACCTGTGGATGCTGCGGGCAACTTGCCGGGTGGTGAAAAATTTAAATCATTTGCCGAGTTCAAAGCACTACTGATTGAAAACTACCAGGAGGATATGGTTCGTGGTATTATGCAGAATTTAATGGTTTATGCCACCGGCAGATCTCCCGGTATTGACGAAAAGATGGAAATAAACGAAATCATGAGAACCTACCGACGCAAAGGATATCCACTCCGCGATTTGCTCAAGGCAGTTGTTCGGTCGCGGGCCTTTTTGGAAGCAGTGGAAAATGTAGGTCTCAAAAAGAATGATTGATGATTGTCGATTGCTGATTGTTGAAGTAAGAAAGTAGAACATTTTGGTGGTGGTTATGATTTGTTGGAGCTTCATATTTTCAATCTTCGTAAAAAGCGTAAAAACAGCCGAAAAACCTTCTTCATGAATATGGTACTGATGATCAACCTGCCTTACTTCAAAAATCAAAAATCAACAATCGACAATTATCAATCGATTGTCAATTAACCTGCTTTACTTAAGGACCCATCATGAACCCAAAGAATCCAATCAACCGACGTAATTTCCTCCGCGGTCTAGGTGCGACGATTGCTCTGCCGCACCTGGAAATACTGGGTGGCTCTACCGCAGCCGCTTCCACCGGACAACAAGAGCCCCGCCGGTTGGCCTGTTTTTACATTCCGGGTGCCATTGGGCGTCATGGTTGGTTTCCCAGCGATACCGGCCGCAACTATACTCTAGCTCCTTCTCACCAGCCGTTGGCTCGGCATCGGGATGACTTTTCGGTTTTGACCAACCTGCTGCACATCACTGGGCGCATTAGCGGCCACGTTCACCCGTACAACTGGTTGACCGGGCACAATATCAACCTGAATCCGGGAACGATTACCAACACCATTTCCATGGATCAGGTTGCCGCGAGGCACCTTGGGCCAACTTGGCTTCCTTCCCTGGTTTTGTCTTTTAGAGATGGTGTGGGAACATCAACCTTATCCCGCAATGCATTGGGCGTTGATATTCCTGCTACCTCCAACCACCGAACCGTATTCGAGCGTTTGTTCCCACCGGCTGATGGTACTCAACTGCGTGAAGCCCAAGCACGCATTGAGTTGAATCGCAGTATCCTCGATACGGCGGTTGGAAGTGTCAATGATTTTCAACGGCAACTGGGCCAAGCCGACCGGCGCCGTTTGGATCAATACCTGGAATCCATCCGAGAAGTGGAACGCCGTTTGAATGACAGCGAAAGAATTCTCCAACGAGGCCGCCCGCGATTCAACGAAGAAGGCGTTCGCCTCGAACCGGCCCAAAACAGCATGCGGGCCCACATTGAATTGATGATGGACCTGATTGTTCTCGCCTTCCAAACCGATATGACTCGCGTGGTTACTCACAGTCTCGGCGGTGAAGGTGGCCCCAACTATGAAGAATATCGGACCTGGGCTCAGCAGGCCGGTGCTCCTGTCCGTGGTGCTCACGATGTTCACCACAAAGGCGGCCAAGCTCGACCGGATTCCCCGGATTCTCGAGTGATTCGCTCTCGGGACGAAATGTTCTGTGAACTCATCGCCCGCTTGATGGATCGGCTCAAGGAAATCCGGGCCACCGATGGCAACCTTTTGGATCACACCGTAATCCTCATGGGCGGTGCCCAAATCAGCAGCCACTCCGGCAAAAGTTTCCCAACAATCCTGGCAGGTGGCCGCCGTTTAGGTTTCCGCCACGGCCAACACTTGAGATGGCGCCAAGAAACCAAGCCGATGTCCGATCTCTACCTGACCATCCTGCAACAACTCGGCTGCCCGGTCACCTCCTTCAAGGAAAGCACCGGACCTATTGGGGAATTGCTGGCGTAATTGCTTGCTTCTCTCCATCGCACGCTGCAAAATATCAGGGCCGCTCGGTAGTTTAATCCCAGCGGCCTTTTTCGCGTGTGTCGAATAGGTGTCAGGTCTGTGTCAGGTACATTTTGTGCCAAGCACCGGAAGAGCCATTCCGGCAATATAACTAACACACTTTTTCGCCACCAGTGGCCCGACTGGGATGGAACGAGCCTGGTGACTCATCCTACCAATCTACAATCACTCGAGTGCACAAATACCATGAAATCTTCCCTCGTCCCAATTACCCTTCTTACTTTCGTCCTCAATACCCTGCTTGCATGTGGCCAAACTTCCATTGGTTGGCGAACAAATGGTACGGGGCGATATCCCAAGGCAACCCCACCCATTGAATGGTCTCAGGAGAAGAATGTTGTTTGGAAAACAAAGATGCCGGGGTCCAGCTATGGATCTCCGGTGATTGTTGACGGTAAAATCTTTGTCGTCTCCGATCCGGCAGAACTGCTGTGCCTCAAAGAATCAGATGGAAAGATTCTCTGGCAAAAATCATTGTCGGTGTCGAAGGTTATGGGCGAGAAAAAAGCCGAACAAATTGCCGATGCCTGGAAAAAGATTAATAACCGAAGGAGTCAGCTGCAACGCGAATACAGCGAGTTAAGGAAAAAACAACCCAATGCCAAAGAACTCCAACAGAAAGCACGAGAACGAGTCAGAGAGGTCGATGTCCGGATTCAGGAATTTAAAAGGAAAAATCCCGTACCCAGAAGGGGCGGAAGCGGCAACTCCGCAGGAACTCCCGTCAGTGGCGGCAAGCGAATTTATTGCTCGTTCGGAAGCGGAATTGTTGCCGCTTTTGATTTGGACGGGAATATAGTTTGGGCCAAATTTATCGAAGGATCAGAAATCAATTTCGGTCATTCCAGTTCCCTGGTCTTAGCCGATGGAAAATTGATCGTCCATTACCACGACCTGATCGCATTGAACGCAGCCGATGGCAAGGAACTCTGGCGTAAGGAAATTCCACCGCGACATGCTACTGCAATTGTCGCTCAGATCGGAAACGAATCGGTTCTTGTGGTTCCTTCCGGCGTTTTGGTCCGGGTCCGGGACGGAAAGATCATCGCGGAGCACAATAGCCTTCGGGTTTCAGAATGCTCCCCGATCTTAGATGCCGGCATTGTTTACACTCAGTCCGGAAAAACATCTGCATTTCGCTTGCCGAAAACCACCCAGGGGGAAATCAAGCTGGAACCGCTCTGGCAGGTTGGCATCGCCAGCGGTCGCCGCACACCATCTCCAGTGTTACATGACGGCTTGCTTTATGGAGTGACAACCCGAGGGATGTTGGATGTAGTGGATGTGCAGTCCGGGAAAAGCCTTTATCGCGAGCGATTAGAACTGGGGAATGTTTATTCCAGTCTTACTATTGCTGGGGATTACCTTTTTATCAGCGGAACAAGAGGCGATACCTTGGTCTTAAAAACCGGCAGAACCTTCCAGCCGGTTGCCCGAAACAACTTGGAGTCATTTGGTTCTTGTCCGGTATTTAAAGGAGACCGAATGTATGTTCGGTGCCAAAGGTTCATGTATTGCATCGGAAAATGACTTTTGAGGCAAATCTTGGATTTGTCACCTAACCACCCCATTTCTTTTTCCCCCTTATCATTGTTTAATGGGAAAGTATAGTCTTGATATGATTCATGGAAAAAGACTTCTCCCACAACAGGATAA
>CAZPPD010000532.1:0-4679 GCA_964588185.1 uncultured Alcaligenaceae bacterium
GCCGTCATATTTAGTTCGCCTTTAAATCCGGCTGACCCCTCGACTTTTATTTCCTCGTTCACACCTTATCCGTGGATTCTTTGACAATGGGTTCGAACCTATCCTTCAGTGCGGGACTGCAAAAACTTGGGAATAATTACCTGAGTATTGAAGACGCCACCTTGAATTTGCAGACCTCGTTTCAATTTGGAGTTGGCACGGTAGTAACCGGACTCTCCTTTAGCGGTGGTGAACTACATTTGCCCATTGGGGATCCCATCACCATGCCAAGCTTTTCGATCAACTTGGATGGCATAGGGAATATTTACTCCTTCAATCTTGGTTCGATAGTTCCAAACTACACCGCTACCAACTCTACTACATTTGAGGTGGAGCTGAAAAGCAATGGAGTGGTTGAGTTTCGTCTAAAGGATAATGCGACCTTCTCATTAAATGCCTTTGGCAATTCCATGACGGTCAATCACCTCAAGGTAACGACCAGTAACTATTTCGATGCCGATGTTACCGGTTCCTTGAGCTTGGCGGTTGGGAATAACACTTACACTATTTTGAACACAACATTTAACATGTGGACTTATAATAACTCCCTGAGACTCAACTTATCCAGTAATGGCGGGACTATAGACAATTTGCCTGCAGTAGGTGATGTATCCATTAGCGGCAATTTTTACTCCTCTTCCGATTTTTACTTCTCGGGTTCCTATAGTCCGAGTTGGATGTCCGCGACCGTGAAGATCGACGAGAATGGTTTGCGGTTGTACGGCAACTTTTTAGGAGATGGTTATAGGAATTTCACCTTGCACAGTGACGGCATTGTTGAGGGGACTTTCCAGGGTTCCACCAAGAAATTCTTTTTAACCGGGAGTAAAACCAATTCCGTGAATTTTGTCCTGCGACCGGTTACTACGATTGCCAATTTGATGGGTAACAGTGTAAGTAGTACTTTGGAAAGTTATTTTGGAAACGCTACCAGCTTTTTCTATAATCTTTCCGCTTTTGCTTCCAATCTGTCGAAGCAAAGCACCTATCAATTCAATCAATTCATCAATGCGGTGGCGGATGCGTTTGGGTGGGATGTTGGATAGACTGAGACCTTGGTAAAGTGCTTTTATTGTTTCCGGACAGGCCTTGAGACGCCTTGAGACCTGTCCTGCCATCAATTTATCTCCCCTCCTTCAATTCCGGGAATGCACTCATTGCTCCTTTGCCGACTTCGGAGAGGGCCAGTTGGCCAACCGCCGTGACCTTTCCGCGCCCGAATTACGGTAGTCAACTTCCAGGGGAAGGCTGATGGATTCAAAGGAGGCTTTGTTGTGGCGAGAAATGGATGCTCAGCGACCAAAGATTTAGTTTCCCCCAAGTTACCAAGCCTAATCAATTTTGTGAGAAATTTTATTAATCCGATTTCGGCAAAGTGGACAACCCGGAGAGGTCGAACTAAAGAGGTGAGTGCCACCTTGGTTTTATGGGTGAGGAAAGATGATGAGGCAAGCAATTTTTCCCGGGTTAATCCTGGCAATTCTTACCGGTTGTTCAGGTGAGGAGATGGAAGCTCCCACTCCCGGATTTGATGCGACTCAACTGGCTTTAAATAATATCCCGCAACAACCAACCGCTCCTAAGAAACAATCGCAGGATAAAAAGGTCGAAGAGTTTCGCGTCCGCGGGGATCTACTGGTCAATGACAGCAAATTTGAGGAAGCCATCGCAGAATATACCAAGGGATTGGAAATCAAGGGGGATGCCAAGACCTTCTACAACCGGGGCGTGGCATTTTCTTCTCTTGGCGACCATAAAAATGCCTTGCAGGATTATACCGAGACTATCAAACGCGATCCCGGCAATGAGCCGGCTTACTTTAATCGCGGGATGGCTTATCAACTATTGGGAGAGCTGGAAAAAGGAGTTCAAGACCTGTCGAAGGCCATTCAATTAAACTCCAAGGAAAGCCAAACCTATTTGTGCCGGGGTCAGATGTATGTGCAATTGGGTGAGGGGGAAAAGGCGAGGAAGGATTTCGACAAGGCCATTCAATTGGATCCGAAAAACGCGGAATTGTTTATCAATCGGGGATACTTGTACCATTACCAGGGAGAATTGGAAAAGGCGGCCAAGGATTTTGATCAGGCAGTTCAGTTGGCCCCGGAAAATTCTCAAGCGTATCTCAATCGAGGAAACCTGTTAAATCAACTGGGCAAACACAAGCAAGCACTCGAGGATTTGAATAAGGCGATTGAACTGAATCCGGACAACCCGCAAGCCTTCAACAACCGGGGCACCATTTTGGGGAAATTGGGAGAGCAGAAAAAGGCCATCGAGGATTTCACCCAAGCGATTAAATTACATAAAGATTTTGCGGCAGCCTATCGCAACCGCGGCCATGCCTATTTCGAGTTACAGGAATGTACCAAGGCGCAGGATGATTATAGTGCTTCGTTGCGATTGGATCCTTCCGGGGCAAGCAACATTCCGGTAGCCTTTCGACGGCTGGATGAAGATGAATAGATTGCACTGCGAGAAAAGCCGAACGGGAATCTCCAAAGTTGAGGTTCTGGTGTTGCTGGGGTTCTTGGTAATTTTGGCCGGAGTATTGTTGCTGTATTTTCGGGAAAGCTGGGAATATTCCCGGCGCGCGGTGTGCCAACAGCATCTGAAAATCTTGGGGGAAAGCTGCCAAAGCTATTACCAGAAAAACAGTCGGCTTCCCCCGAACCTAATCAGCAAAAGATATGCTACCTGGCCGGTGGTCATTGCCGGCCATCTTCCGCGAAACACGGCCGAGGCTCTGCGCACACAGTGGAAAATTCCCTTCACTTACTACCAACAACCTCCAGCGGCCCGGCAAGATCGGGTATCCTTGTTCTTTTGCCCGGCGCGCCGAACAGTATCTCCGTTAAGCCTCAACGATATTCCTTCCAATGGTTTCCCAGCCAACAAAAATTACCCCGGGGCATTGGGGGACTATGGAGGTTGCGCTGGAGATGGTTCCGTCCCAAATCCGCTAACAAATCCCAAGGCCAACGGAGCAATTGTTCCCGCCGTGGTGATAAAGCAGGAAGATAAGCGAATTTTGCAATGGGAAGGTCAAGTCAAAATGGTGGATTTGAAGCGGGGGAAGTCCTACACCTTGCTGCTTGGGGAAAAACATGTTCCTTTGGGTGAGTTCGGCAAAGTGGAGTTTGGGGATGGGTCCCTTTACAACGGCGATTATCCAGCCAGCTCTTCTCGACTTGCCGGCCCTGGATTTGGTATTGCCAAGTCTCCGGACAGTCCGTTCAATCGGAACTTTGGAAGTGCTCATCGCAATGTTTGTTACTTTTTGTTGGCGGACGGTGGGGTGAGGGGGTATGCCAATTCAATGGATGAGGAGGTGTTGGGGAATCTGGCGAGAAGAAAGAAATCTGATTAAATCCAAAGCCCTTTTTTTGTTTACCCAGGGTAACGCTGTATTTGAGGGGTGTCTCACTGAATTTTGGGTTTGGAATCTCCCTAATGGTCTGAGGCATGCTCGCCTAGTGTTTGTCACTGGAGAACATTGGGATTTTCGGCAAAGCCGTTATCCAATAAAGCCCTGGGTCGCCGCGAATGCGGCGCACCCTGGGAAAACGAATCGCGAATTGAATAAACCTACGATTCTCATTGGGCTTTGTTGGATAACGGCTTTGCCGTAAAGATTCAGAAGGGTGGGGGCGAGCTTGGCACCCAAAATATTTGGAGAATCTTGATTTCCAGTGGGCCTGGTTTGGTATATCCTCTATTGACCTGAGCCTTACTGTTTAAGTTTTCTAGGCAAAATGCCGAAGATGACAACGATTCGTGTCGACATGCCACGGGGGACGAAGCTCAATGTACCAGACCCGATTCGGTTTCCACCGGCGGCCGTTTCCGCCGACCTTGGATACCTCCTGCTACTATCCGGCGACTTCACATGAAAACGCCCTGGGACGCTTGTTTAACGCCTTCGACGACGGCGAAGGAATGGCCTTGTTGCTTGGGGAAGCCGGAACGGGGAAGACACTTTTGTGCCATTGTTTGTTGGAACGCTTTCATCCCGACTTAATCACTGCTTTTCTGACCAATAGCCACTTTGAAAACCGCAAAGACCTATTGCAAGCAATCCTCTACGACCTTTCCCTGCCCTACGAGGGGGCCAGCGAACAAGAATTGCGGCTGCGGTTGACGGATTATTTGCTGGAGAATTATTCGGCGGGAAAACGGGCCTTGATTATCGTCGATGAAGCGCAACTGTTGGGGCCGGATTTGTTGGAAGAGGTGCGGTTGCTCTGTAATCTGGAAGCTCGGCAAAGCCGGGCGGTGCAGATTCTGTTGGTCGCCCAGCCCAATTTTTTCCACCAGCTTTCCCGGGGAGAATTGGCTTCCTTCAAGCAACGGCTATCTGTCCGGGTGCAACTGGACCGGCTCGGTGTGGAAGAGGCTATTGATTATTTGCTCCACCATTTGCGCGTGGCCGGCAATCCTACTTCCGAGGTGTTCTCCGGGGAAGCGCTGGAGATTATTGCCCGGGAAACCAAAGGCATCCCCCGCGTGTTAAATCAGGCCGCTCATCAAGCTTTACTGCTTTGCGATCAACTGGAGGCGGATTGTGTGGATGCGGAAGTGGCCCTGGTAGTCGGTCGGTCGGGTGAGCCCTCCGGTGGGGCCTTCGGCCATCAGCGCCG
>CAZPPD010000533.1:0-4678 GCA_964588185.1 uncultured Alcaligenaceae bacterium
CAAATCGGCAAGGGAAGTATGGGATAGGAACCATTTCCCATGATGGTGAACGACTATCGTTTCAGGGCCCGGCCGATGATCTTGGAAACGCCTAAGGAAGAGGGAAAAAACAAAGAAATGGACGGGGTTAATCTGGCAACGCTAAAGAGCCTTTTAGAACCTAAGAAAAAATGATTGGGGAAATTCCTAGGAGTTTATTTTCTCCGCAGTGGAAGACTTGGCGGATTCCTCTTCATTTAATGGCGGAAGAAAATCCCCTCGGCCTAGTTTCCTCCTCAGCCAATTCAGTCCATTCAGGATTTTAGGATTCCGAGCGAACCGGCGTAGCAGATTTTGTTTGCCGGGAATGTCTGTCAGAATGATTCCTGCCGCTGAAATCACAAATCCGGTTCCTGGGACCAAAGGAAATATCGGTAGCAGTAACACCAGCCCCCCAACAATTAGTATGATCCCCAAAATGTTACGGAACAGAAAGGATGCGATGCTTCCCGGAGAAATTCGCTTTGGAGATATTTCCGGCCCTTTGATGAAATAATCAACCGGTAAGGAGCGGACGACCAGACTAACCGCTAGTAAACCCAGCAGAGGTGCCCCTAAACCTACGC
Source organism: uncultured Alcaligenaceae bacterium (assembly GCA_964588185.1). Lineage (GTDB taxonomy): Bacteria > Planctomycetota > Planctomycetia > Gemmatales > Gemmataceae > CAZPPD01. The sequence goes on from CAZPPD010000533.1 coordinate 606, forward strand.
CAAGAATAATCCAAATGTTCATCCTATTTCTCCATAATCATAGCCCGTATTAAGTCTATAATTTGTATTTCTCGTTTCCCAATTTCTATCTTGTTTCTATTTTGTTTCTATTTATTCTTTCCGGTTTCCACGGTCACAGCCATAATAATCGGCGCGGTTCGATCATTTCCTTTTACCAATTCAATTTTTTTGATAACTGCATCTCTTTTTGGATGAATTGCCAGATAACGCATTTGTTGCCGGCGCAGGGCAAAGGCGAATTCTGATTTGGGGACATCATAGCGACCAATATAATCCGCAAAGTGTTGGCCGTTAATTAGGGGATGATCCTCTTTGTCGCCCTCATGGTAATGCAGGCGAACGATCAAGGAAACCGATCCATTATTCATGGGACGTTTGGCTCCCCAACCGCTGACCCCGCTGAGGAAATGGATTGCTTTGGCCGAGGTATTACACGGCAGGCTCACCTTTCGCGGCATTTTGGGGGGAATCTTACCCAACGGTCCGTGCATCAAAATGACATTGGGAACACGGTCGCCGCGGGGATTCACTAGATGAAAAGGAACACCGGCAAAGGTTTTCGGGGACCAATCCTTGAAGATTAACCGCTCGGCTTGGGATTCTTCGCTGTGGAACATGCCTTTGGTGCTCACCACGGTAGCCACCTTGCTCAGATCCAAAGGAACAAATTTGCCGCGCTGGGTCAGGAACTCCAGCAGGTTCACCATGTCTTGCTTGGATAACTGCTTTTCAAAACCGTCCGGCATCAAGGATTTGGATGAGGCGAACAGTTCCTCGATCTCATTGCGCTGCAAGACATGTTTTTTGGCTTCCGTGTCGATGAGTTCAAGGGTGGTTTTGGACTCCGCGGCCAAGAGGCCGTTGTAGATTTTCCCATCGGAAGTCATCACGGTATAGATGCGGAAATTCCCTTCGACACTGCGGCTGGGATCGATGATCTGGGTTAGCAACTCCTCCTTTGAATGAACCGCCATGCCGGTGAGGTCCGGGCCGATTTGTTGGCCTGTGCCGCGGTGCATGTGGCACTTGGAGCATTGCTGTTCAAATACCAATTTGCCTTTGATCGGATCGCCTTTTTTCTTAACAAATGGCAAGAAGCTTTTTAGGACGCGATCGCGGTCCGGATTTGGCAATCCACCGCCTTTGGCCAGAATATTCTTGGCCCAGGAAGCAATGGATTTGCTCGGGTGAGAGTTTAAAGCCTGTTTTTGATCCAGGGACAGGTCCGAAAAGCGAACCTGGCCTTTTTGCAACCCTTGAAGAAGAGCCTTGGTCATTGATTGGCGGCTGAGCAGCACTTGAATCGCTGTTCGTTTTCCGCCGGGAGTCAATTGGCTTATTTTCTTCACCAGGGAAGCCCCGGCATTGGCGGATTTGCTATCCGCCAATGCCTGGATCATGCCGTTAACTAATTGCGGAGAATCTCGAGGGGTGACTGAATTTAGGATTAGCATTACCACTTTGTTGTCCTCCGGGCGAAGGGTGATTAACTGCTGGGCGGCCTTGACTCTTGCCTCATCAGATGCTTTTGAGTCTGCCACTTGCTTCTGCAGTAATAGGACAATCTCGGCGGTATATCTCTCCAATTCCTTGGTTCCCCAATTTTTGGCCAGGTGGATCAAATGACTCTGAGTTTGGGGGGAAACCTTTGCCATCAACTCCGAAATATTTTTGCTTGCCTTTTCGCTAAGGTGAATCTTGTGCTCCTTGGGCCAACCTTTAGCCAGACCTTGGATAATAAGTTCGGCTCCTTGGGTTTTCTGCAAAAATGCAAGAAAAGACAAAGATTTTGGTTTCGAGCGAGCATGGTGTTCGGCAACCCGGAGAACAATTTGGGCAACTGGTTTGGGGAATGGTTTTTTGTAAGGGATAATTCCGGCAAGGAAATATTCACTATTGGCAGCGGCAGCACACACCCCTGCATCACGAATCCATTTGTCTTGGTGATTCTCCGCTTTCATCAACAAGTTTTTTGTTTCCATTCCGCAATCAAGGTTGCCTCGAAATTTGGAAAAGACCTGTAGCAAGGCCATTCGAACCGGAGGACTTGGGTCTTTTTGTAGTTTGTTCTTGAAAATTAACCGCAAGGCTCCGCGGGAAGACGGGAGGACCAGAAGTGCGTTTCGCCGGACACCGGGGGACTTGTGTTTGAGGGCCCGGTCTGCGGCGGCCAATAATTTCAGCGTTGCTTCTTTGTTTGAGGCCAATCCCCTCAAAGTCCACAATGAATGGATTACACCGGGATTTTGTCCGATTTCATCGACACTCTGGTCACCTGCAAGCGTAACCAAGTCATCCAAAACATCCAACTTCTCTCGTTCGACCAGCAATCGTTGAGCATGCTTCCGCCACAGCATGTTTGGATGCCGAAGCGTTTGCACCAATTTTTTCGGGGATGCATTTGCCAAGGACATCGGTGGAAGCGGTTTGGCCTTGGTGTAAACCACGCGGTAGATGCGGCCATGCTTTTTGTCGCGTAAAGGGTTAATGTAGGCATTGCCTTTGCCGCGCTTGAAGCCGACTGGGGTGGGATTGTGCTGGACGATGTAGTTGTACCAGTCAATCACCCAAACATGGCCGTCCGGTCCGACTTCGGCCATGATGGGAGCGGTCCACTCATCGTCGCTGGCGAAGAGGTTAAACAGGTTGGATGATGTGAAAGCTGTTCCTTTCTCCCGAAGCACGAATGTTCCAACCAGATGCCCGGTGGGACCGCAGACAAAGGCAGTCCGGTTCCAATATTCCTTCGGATAAGTCCGTGCGGTATAAAGTGCATGCCCGGCTGCCGCTGTATAGCCGCCATGAAAGTCTACCTGGCGAACTTTGTTGGTTACCGCTTTAAACAGATGCGAATCGGCGATTCCGCCTAACTGGCCTGCGGACCAACCTCGGACCTGTTCATAGTAGCGGTTGGCAAGCGGCATGTAGACACTGGGATTGCCATTGGCGGTGGAGCCGAACACCAATCCTTCTTCGCTGAAACCTAAGCCCCAAGTGTTGTTGTTCGTGGAGCGGATAAATTCCATTTTCGAGCCATCGGCTTTGAAGCGATAAAAGCCCTGCTGGAAGCGATGATTTTCGCCGCCGATTTTTCCGCGCAAGCCGGCGTAGCCGACGACTCCCCAAAGCCAATTATCCAAGCCATACTGCAAATTGCTGGGACCGGCATGAGTGTCGCCGGTACTCCAGCCCTCGAACAGTACTTTGCGAACATCGGCCCGGTCATCGCCGTCGGTATCTTTTAGAAACAGGGTTTGCGGTGCCTGATGGACAATGATTCCGCCGTTGGAAAAACACAGGCTGGTGGGAATGCTGAGTTTGTCGGCAAAGATGGTGAACTTGTCTGCTTTGCCGTCGTTGTTGGTGTCTTCGCAGATTTTGATGCGGTCTCGACCTTTGCCGGGAGGCTGAATGTCGTTGGGATAGTCAATGGACTCGGCAATCCATAATCTGCCCCGTTCATCCCAAGCCATGCAAATAGGATTGACGATGTCCGGTTCCGCAGCAAATAGCTCGACGCGAAATCCTACGGGAGTCACGATGTGTTTCATCGATTCTTCGGGCGGCAAGGGCAGTTGCATTTTGTTCCATTTGCCATCGCCTTTGCGAGGACCGCCGCCGGGGTAGAAAGGGATCTTGGCATCTACGTATTTGAAGGGCTTTACGTCTTTTCGGGGAGAATTTATTTTGGGGACTGGGAACGTTTGTTGGCTTGATGCTGTTGAACTGACCAGAAACAGAAGCAATAGTCCGAGGAAGAGGCGATGGTTTAGCATCGAATGCTCCAGTTGACAAAGCAAACCACAAAGAGGGTTGACTTTTATAATACAGGAATCTGAATGAGGTCAATGACCCAAATTTTACGTGCCGGGCGGAGTTTCAAGCGGGGACTTGAGCGGTTGTGGAAATAAGTCCAATGCAGCCTGACAGGTGTTCTCCGGAGGGCAGAGAATATAACCGTCGACCGATGCCATGGATCGTGCCCGGGAGATTCACCCCTTTCACGTTTGGGCTTACGTCCTCATGCCGGAGCATGTCCATCTGCTGATTTG
>CAZPPD010000534.1:0-4670 GCA_964588185.1 uncultured Alcaligenaceae bacterium
AGAGTCCCGATCCAGTCTGATTTTGGTTCTGATTCTGATTCTTTGGGAAGAGTCCCCATCCAGTCTGATTTGAATTTTGCTTCGCCTTATTTTGGGAATAGTTTTCCGGCAGAATAAAAAATCCATCTTCCGAAGTTTCAAAGAAAACCGGTTCGTTGTTGTTTTGCTGATTGGATTGGGAATTCGCCGTAACATTGGTTTGGTTGCTATTGTTTGGGGTTTGGTTAGTAACCTGGTTGGTTCCCTGGTTATCCTGATCTTTATCCAGGAATTGTCTCAGTCGTTCTTTTCCCTTTTCCAGGTCTTCTGAAATTTTGGGGCTGTTCACGCCAATGTGAATGTTGTGAGTCCCGTCCTCATTTTTGCTGGAATTAAGTTGGTACCACCCCAAGTACCAGCCCACGCCGGCGAAGATTAAAACAGCGGCCGCTGCCAAGGCCAAAAGATTCTTCATGTTATTCCCTTCTCAGTAATTCTTTGGAATACTTGCGTGAGGCATATTGGATAGCCAAAGCCCGGAGAATTTTCCAGAGCAACTGGGGCATCACGGAATTTTGGGATTGAAATTTACATTTTGGTCTTAGCATGCTCGCCTGGATTCTCAGAGTTCTTAGCTTTCAGAAAAAGCGCGAAAGCTTCAGAATGGCAGGGGCGAGAATGGTACCCAAAATAGCTAAAGATCCCAAAATTCAGCGGAATATCCAGCCACTCCAGAAGTGCTTGGCAGGCAAACATGTCTTGACAGAACCCTAGCAAATAAGAGTATTCTTAATGTGTTGAGGATGTACAAGAGGGCGACCCACTGAATTTTGGGGTTTTGATCTACCGATCGGCTTGAGCATGGGACCGCAAATATCTGAAGAATGCCAAAATCCAATGGGACGCCCTGTCCAAAAATCAGCACGAAGAAATAATTGTCACGGACATGCAAGAACGGATGGAATTCGCGTACAATAACTGATGAGACTGTTGGAATAGTCGGATAGTAAGAATAATCGGTACATCTCTTTGATGATCTGGTTGACCAGATAGACAAGGTAGTTTGACGGGGTTGGCAGGAGTAGTTAAAATTATAGTGGATTAAGATGTAACAGAAGGGGCTGGGCAAGGAAAGACGCCCGTTCAGAACCAACCAGTTTTCTCAACTGCGTTTATTCCCCAAACAGCACACAATCCCCTTTCACTTTTGGATTGGCTTTACAAGAATCAGGGGGACACTGCTGCGGGCTTGCCCATGCTCAGCAGGAAGTGGAGCTTAGGTCTTATTGGGGTTTAATCATCCCATTCTGCAACGAACGAACAGGTTAAGGCAAACCTGGTGGAGCGCATCTGTTTTAAGGAACAAGTCCTCTCTATCCAATCAAGGCCTTAGCCTTGACCCATGATTGAATCAACCCGGTACAGCACAGTACCGATTTCTTGGAGGTAATAAAATGTCCACCGGCAAGGAAATCCTTGATTCACTTCGCAGTGAAATGAATATCAATGATTACCGGAAAAAACACTGGGAAGGTTCCTTCGAGGAATATCTGAACATTGTCCGGGATAATCCAGCGGTAACTCGCAATGCTTACCAGCGCCTGTACGACATGATCATGTCTCATGGCACCGAAGAAATCTATGAGTACAAGGAGAAGATGACCCGGTACACCTTCTTCACAGAATTTGCCCGCAGGCATAGCGATGCTATTTACGGTCTCGACCGGCCGTTGATGGATCTGGTCAACACATTTAAATCCGCGGCCAAAGGCTATGGAACGGAACGGCGGGTTCTCTTACTCCACGGGCCGGTGGGTAGCTCCAAGAGTACAATTGCCCGGCTTCTCAAAAAGGGATTGGAGGAATATTCCAAGACCGATGAAGGGATGTTGTTTACCTTTGCGTGGAAGAATGAGGACGGGTCTTACACCAAGTGTCCTATGCACGAAGATCCCCTTCGGCTGATTCCGCATGATTTCCGCCCCTCAGTGGAAAAGTTGGTGAACGAGGGCAGAGATCCTGAAGGATACCAAATTCAACTTCGCGGTGAATTGGATCCCTTCTGCCGGTATATGTTCAACGAGCGGATGGCAAAATATGACGGAGATTGGCACCGGGTATTACAGGATATCAAGGTTTACCGCTTGATCCTTTCCGAACAAGACCGCATTGGCATCGGCACCTTCCAACCGAAAGATGAAAAGAATCAAGACTCCACGGAATTAACCGGGGACATCAACTACCGCAAGATTGCTCAGTTTGGCACGGACAGTGACCCGCGGGCATTCAATTTTGACGGCGAGTTAAATATTGCCAACCGTGGCTTGGTGGAATTCATCGAAGTCTTAAAACTGGACGTCGCTTTCTTGTACGACTTGTTGGGAGCTTCCCAGGAACACAAGATTAAACCCAAGAAGTTTGCTCAAACCGACATCGATGAAGTGATCCTGGGGCACACCAATGAGCCCGAATATCGCCGGCTGCAGAACAATGAATTTATGGAGGCATTGCGCGACCGTACGGTGAAGATTGATATTCCCTATGTCACTCGCTTGGGAGATGAGATCAAGATTTACGAAAAGGATTTCAATAATGATCGAGTAAAAGGCAAACACATTGCTCCACACACCATCGAAATTGCCGCCATGTGGGCCGTCTTGACCCGGCTGGAACAGCCGAAGCACGCCAATCTTACCCTGCTGCAGAAATTAAAGCTGTATAATGGAAAAACGCTTCCGGGTTTCACCGAAGACAACATTATTGAGTTGAAACGGGAGGCGGTTAACGAAGGCATGCACGGAATCAGCCCGCGTTATGTCCAGGATAAAATCAGTAATGCCTTGGTCGCTCATCCGGAAGCAACCAGCGTGAACCCGTTTATGGTGCTTCATGAATTGGAATCCGGTTTACGGCACCATTCCTTGATTACGAATCCGGATCAACTGCAGCATTTCAAAGAATTGTTGCAGGTGGTCAAGGAAGAATACGAGGACATCGTGAAGAACGAAGTTCAACGAGCCATTGCTGCCGATGAAGACGCACTCAGCCGCTTGTGTGCCAATTACATCGACAATGTCAAGGCTTACACGCAACGCGAGAAAGTCCGCAATCGTTACACCGGCAATTATGAAGATCCGGATGAACGACTGATGCGGTCGGTTGAAGAAAAGATTGATATTCCGGAAGGCCGCAAGGACGACTTCCGCCGGGAAATCATGAACTACATCGGTGCCTTGGCCATCGACGGCAAGAAGTTTGATTACCGCACCAACGAACGGTTGCAAAAAGCATTGGAACTCAAGCTGTTTGAGGATCAGAAGGATACTATCAAGCTAACCAGCTTGGTCTCCAATGTCATGGACAAAGCGACCCAAGAAAAGATCGATGTGGTGAAAGCTCGCTTGATCCGCGACTACGGCTATAACGAAGAAAGTGCCACGGATGTATTGACCTTTGTGGCCAGTATCTTTGCTCGCGGCCACACCAAGAAGTCGTCATAACCTCTTGGAATAGTCCGAGGCACTTATCGGGAAAGGCAAAGGGCGGCATGTTTTCGAGCGGAGTTTCTGACTCTAATTGCCGGACAAACCTGCTCGAATGCATGCCGACCGATTGGCAAGAATTTACGGTTGAAGCTTGAATCGCCGGCCAAAGTTATCTGAATCTGCAGATTCGGTTGGTTTTGCTTTAGATTAGACCATTCCATCAGGCATAATTGATATTTCAGAGTACCTTGGTCACTCAGTTGGGGCACGCCATAAGCATTTTTCCCTTTCTCTTTGCCGGCCAAACTGGGTTAGCCAAGCGTGAGTCCTCTTCCTTGCGCTATGCTATTCTGAAAACTGAGGATTTACACGGAAATTGACTCCGAGGGCATTATGAGCCAAAGGATAGAGCGCGATCATCAACGTTTCCGCAAGCTGGTACGAGGCAAGGTTAAAAGCAACCTGAGCAAGTACATCAGCCGCGGGGAGATGATCGGCAAAAAAGGAAAAGACTTGGTTAGCATTCCTTTGCCGAGCATTGAGATTCCCCAGTTTAAATACGGCAAACGGGGATCAGGGGGAGTTGGCCAAGGGGAAGGCAATCCCGGAGATCCCTTAACGGCTCCCGACGGTGAGGGCGAAGGCGGTGCTGGAGATCAGCCGGGGGGCCACATTTTGGAAGTGGAACTTACCCTGGAAGAAATGGCCGACATTCTCGGGGAAGAGTTAGCTTTACCCCGGATAGAACCACGCGGCAAGAAGAACATTGTCAGCACTAAGGACCGGTACACCAGTATCCGCCAAGTGGGTCCTGAATCCTTGCGGCATTTCAAGCGGACCTTTAAGAAAGCCCTCAAACGACAAATATCCGCCGGGACTTATGATCCGGCTGATCCGGTCATCATCCCCATCCGCTCCGACAAACAATATCGGAGTTGGAAGGAGATCCAACTTCCGGAAAGTGTTGCGGTTATCATTTACATGATGGATGTTTCCGGTTCCATGACGGATGAGCAAAAAGAAATCGTGCGGATCGAGGCATTCTGGATCGACACTTGGCTGAAGGCTCACTACCAGGGCATCGAAAATGTTTACATTATCCACGATGCCATGGCCCATATTGTTGACGAACACACCTTTTACCTCACCCGGGAAAGCGGCGGCACTAAAATCAGCTCCGCTTACGAAAAAGCCCTCAAGGTAATC
>CAZPPD010000535.1:0-4670 GCA_964588185.1 uncultured Alcaligenaceae bacterium
GGATTACTCGGTCCAATCAGGAGGTAAGGTCCAAAAGAAAAAACGAAAAAAAAGCATAATAGTGCCGCGATTTACTATTGGCCAAAATGCATTGTCCCCGAATCAATTGTCGGAAGGAACTTTTAAGACGATCACTTTACTCTTTTATCTCATTACCGAAAAAAGTAGTGCGCTGTTATTAGAAGAACCTGAGGTTTGCGTTCATCACGGACTTCTAGCAAGCATCGTTGATTTGATTAAAACCTATTCCAAACAAAAACAGATCATTCTTTCCACTCATTCCGATTTTGTCCTCGATAAAATAGAACCCCACCATGTATATAAGGTGGTGCGAGATGATAATCTTGGAACTAAGGTCACGCGCTTAACGGATTCCATGTCCAGCAAGGAACTCGCGGCTCTGAAGGATTATTTGGAAACTGAAGGAAACCTCGGAGAATATTGGAAACATGGGGGACTCGAAGAAGTCTACTAAGATTGGTGTTATTGCCGAGGAGCAAAATGACATTGACGTCTTGTATCAATACACCTGCAAAATAATTCCCGAAAACAGTTTTTCCTTTCTCCGCTTTGTTGGCCATGGTTGCGGAAAACTTCGCAAGAAATGTCGGGCCTGGGCAGAAAATCTTCTTAAATGAGGTTGTGAATACATCGTAGTTATGCATGACTCCGATGGTGGAGATGCAAAGAAGCTTCGGGAAGAATTGGAGAAATTAATATGGGATGTCAACACGAAGCTTAAGGTTATATTAATACCGGTTGAAGAACTAGAAGCCTGGTTGCTTGCCGATCCAAAAGCCATTCAACAGGTCTTTAGTATGCGAAATGAGCCAAAAATCTCAAAGCGACCAGAGTCGATTCCGAACCCTAAGGAATTTTTGGCTCAAATAGTACAAAAAGGAAGCAAAGCTAATTTTCTCAACACAATACACAACAAGAAAATCGCAAAGGAGCAAAAGTTACAGTCCTTGGATCGTTGTCCTTCTTTTAATCCTTATCCTGAATTTTTGACGGAAGCAAACCTTATGTGATTACTGCCATGTCCATTCTTGCGAGCATGTCGTGATATTTAATTCCCAGGTTTTAATCGTTCCAGGATGGTAACGATATCCCGGATGGCACTATCGTGGATACCGACTTGCTTTTCCAATTGTTCCACGCGCCGTTTTAATTCCTCACAGCAATCCTCGGTCATGGTTGGCGACTTGGCTTCCTTGGGTGTTTTTTGTTGTTCTTGATCCTTTAATGCACTCATGAACGCCTTCATAAACTTCGCCGTTTGCGCATCCATCTTCGGAGACTGAGGAACCTGAGCCGGCGCAAATGAAATCGGCATTCGCAGTGCTTGGGAAGTTGCGGGAGCAAAGGACAATCCGGCCACCGGTGCGGAATAGGTCATTGGTTGCGGTGCGAAGGAGACCTGAGGAGCCAAGGATACTTGCGGAGCAGCAGAAACTGCCGGGGCAAAGGAAATAGGAGCCATAGACATGGTTTGTTGTATCGGCATTGCCTGATACTGGATCTGCGGAGCTGCCATCATTGGGGCCGCAGGGACCATTTGCATGGCGGGAGCCATCAACACCGGAGACGGTTGGCAACACTGATGGCAATGATGGAACAAGCGCCGCAACAGTCCGCATTTCCGATGATGGTGATGATGGACCGGAGCACAAGGAGCTTGTCGAAAGACCACCTCCGGTTGGGACATCTCCACAACTATTTTCGGAGCCGGACAAGTAACATGCTCCACCGGAGCACATTGATTCTCACAACCCGCCGAACTGCAAGGCGGACTTGCCGGAAGTATTCCAATAACTAACAACCCAACAATGAGCGGGAGGCTAAAGCGATAAAGGGACATTGGAAACACCTTCCATCAAGGGTTAAAAACCTGCCGAGGGTGGAATTCTAAGGGTTGTGCCGCGCGAGCTCAAATAGGCCGAATTTCAGTTATTGGTATCGGTCCCAAGAGTTTCCCAACTTGGATAATATTTTTCTTTAGGCACTATAAAGCGACCGGATAAAAGCAACAAAGAAGCCGGAATTTGCAACGGAAGTATCGTTATAAATCTCCTCAGGTTTGTTGGTGACTGTGAAATTAAAGGGGTGATTGTGGTTTTGACTGAAAACCGCCCTGAGATTGATTAAGAACAGTGCAGATTCACTGTTTTACCTTGATTTCCTAATTTTATTTTGCATAATTCATGGGAAAATACAAAGGTAGCGTAGGGATGTCCCACTGGATTTTGGGATCCATCAGTTATTCTGGCTGCCATGCTCGCCCCGACCATCTGATTCTTCCACGGTTTTGCCTGTGAGCAATGTACCTTGAGAATCTAAACGAGCATGGCTCAGACCATTTAGGTGGATCAGTGGGAACCCGTTGCGTAGAAGATAATCTACCTCCAAATAACATACGAATTACATTGGCAATCCCATCTCGAGGTCTCAGGCATGAGCTCAACGAAATACTTTTTGTCGACCCTGTTGGTTTGGGCGGTTTGTGTTTCCAGTAGTATGGCTTGGCACAAGCACCGCTATGCCGGCGGGGTGTATATGTCCCCGGTGTACCAAACTCCGGTGTACCAGGCTCCGGTTTTACAGACTCCCGTCTACCAAGCGCCGGTATACCAGACGCCTGTTTTTCAGGCTCCGGTTTATCAGAGCCCAGTGTACCAGTCCCCGGTTTATCAGACTCCGGTTTATCAAACCCCTACTTTTCAATCTCCGGTTTATCAAACTCCGGTTTATCAGACTCCTACCTATCAAACCCCGGCTTCCCCAAATCAACAAATGGCATTTGGGTTTCCGGGATCAATCCAAGGGATCATTGGTTTCATCCAAATCCTCCGGGAACTAAAAGAGATTATTCCCGAGCGGGATGGTGCGGATTCGGAAACCGTGAGGGATCTGCAAACACGGTTAACCAGGCTGGAAACCAAAGTCGAAAACCTGAAACCTGCCGACTTACTTGATAGCGAATTGACCAAACTCAAGAAAGATATGCAGGATCTAAAGAGCGCATTTAATACCCAAGCCGACCGTTTGGACACCCTGGAGTCCCGGCTTCAAGCGTTAAAAAAGAAAAATAACCTCAAGGAGTAAACTCGCTGTAAAGAACCGGGTAGCTCAAGGAACCGGCAAGAGGCCATACCTCTTACTGGTGACCGTATTTAAATCATCCTCTAATAATCCTCTGCCAAAATTCGGCCATAGCCCAGAAATTTGTATTACACTGGTAAAACATTTCCGTAAAACAACCACGATACAAATTCATATCTCCCAAGGAGTCGATGATGGCAAAAGAATTCATGGACATCTGTGCCATTCTAATGCCGGCCAAAAACCAGGTGATGCGCTCCGCCGAAGGGGCTGTGGCGAGGAACCCTTTGCTAAATTCCCCTGCCGTCCGGGCTGCCGAACATTTCCTTTCCTCAACCGAGACCGATGGCGAACTGCGCGCCGCCATCGATCCCTTTAAGAAGTGGGCCCCCGATGAAGTCCTTGGGGTCCATTTCCTGAACGGCAATGCCCAGTCGAAAAAGGTCTTTGCGGAATATGCCGAAGAATGGTTGAAGGTCAGCGATGCCACTTTGAAATTCAATTTTGACCAGCCCAAATCCCGAGCCCAAATCCGCGTGTTGTTTCGCTCGCGAGGCCATTCTTCTGCCCTGGGAACCGATTGCTTGCACACGCCAAAATCGAGACCCACCATGCAATTCGGCTGGGATCCCGCGACCTATTCGCACAAAGCCGAAGTCAAACGGGTCATCCTTCATGAGGTGGGCCACGCCTTGGGGTTTATCCATGAACATCAGCGGCCCGACACCAGAAAAGAAGTCAAATTTGATGTCCACAAGTTAAACCAATTCTTCGGCAAGTCTCCTAATTATTGGTCTCCCGCCACGGTCAAAGCGCAGATCCTGGACCAGTACGATATTCCCTTAAGTACCAATGCCACGGAGTTCGACCGCAAATCAATCATGGCCTATTTCATTCCCCCGGAGGCTACCAAAGACGGGAAAGGCATTCCCCCCAACAAAGAGCTCTCCAAGAATGACATCAAGCTGATGCGGCGGATCTACGGCAAACCGGAATCCGGCGGCGGGGGAACAACGGTAAATGATAAGGTTGTCACTCTCACCGTCGATGCTGCCAAGCCAAAGAAGATCAAGATTGGTCCCGGACAAACGCGCATCTGCAAGTTTGAGATCACCAAAACACGGTTCTATACCGTCCGCACCCACGGCAATTTTTTCACCGAACTGGATGTCCATGGCCCCAACGACCAAGACAAGTTCTATCGAGCCGGATCAATCGACTTGGACAGTTTTAACGCCGTAGCGACCCCCTCCTTATCCCCCGGAACCTGGTACGCCTTGGTGAAACTAAAAGATAAGACCCTAAGCGGAGAAGTTGGTGTATCTGTCAAAGAAATGTAACCAGCCCCAGTCGCCTGCTAATAATTGGATCTCTCTTATCAGAAAGAGGATTGCCCTCCACTGCCGTCTCCTAAAATCCGCACTCCGGACACCCCAAGCCAATCTCGCTCGGCCAATTTCCCCGATACTATTAGTAAATTCTAATACTAACTCTGCGTTTCTCCGCGATCTCTGCGTTTCTTTCTCCCAGAATTCCCATTCCTGGATGGCGCCCCCACCGTTTCCAAT
>CAZPPD010000536.1:0-4654 GCA_964588185.1 uncultured Alcaligenaceae bacterium
CATTTGCCCCTTATCCTCCATCCCCCGGTCAATCTCTCGTTGGCTAAGGCAAACATGAGAAGCGTACAAATGAATCTTGGCTTTCTCCATGAATTTCCGTGTTTTTTCCTGTTCCTTAGTGAGCTGAACATTGGTCTGGTTCACCTGAAATGCAAAGTAACTAACGGAAAATATGCCGGCTAATAAATCAACCCAAACCAATGTGACCAAGGCGGCCACGACCGGATGACGGCGGACCCAACGCCAAGTCCTTCCCAGCGGACTTAATGGGCGAGCCATCACCGCTTCTCCCCTGAGAAATCGCCGTAAATCCTGTGCCAATGCTTGCGCACTTGGATAGCGTCGATTCGGTTCCTTCTCCAGACACTTCATACAAATGGTTTCCAGATCAGGCGGGCAATCGCGCCGAAGCCAGCGGATTTTCGTGGGTTCCTGATTACAAATGAGCTGCAGGGTTTCCATGGCACTTTCCGATTGAAAAGGCGGCCTCCCGGTTAGCATCTCATACAAAATAATCCCGAGGGCAAACACATCGCTGCGAGGACTGGTTTGCTGAGCCCGGGCTTGCTCCGGAGTCATATACCACGGGGTCCCAACAACGAGACTACTCCGCGTCAGATTGCTCGGCGTTCCGTTTTCGCTGAAATCTTTCGCCAGCCCGAAGTCGGCAACTTTCGGAATGTAAGCCTCGAGTCCATCATCGTGAGAAGTCTTGTCTTCCGATTTCGCCAGCAAAATGTTGGCAGGTTTAAGATCGCGGTGAATGATGCCTTTCAGATGAGCGGCATGGACTGCCTTTGCCACGATTTCCAACAAAGTGGCTGTTTCCTGAGGCGGTGGAGATTCCATCAGTAAATAATCAGCCAAATTAATGCCGTCCACATATTCCAACACCAAGAAAGGCCGCCCGCGCCATTTGCCGATATCATGGATCTGCAAAATGTTTGGATGTTTCTGCCGCGCTACTGCCATTGCCTCCATGCGAAAACGAGCCAAGTGTTCTGAGTGACCGCTACTACTATCTTGAATGAGCTTTAGAGCCACGAGTCGTTGCAAATGAACGTGGCGGGCAAGATAAACAATTCCCATTCCGCCTTTGCCCAACATACGAATGATTTCAAACTCCCCGATCTTTTCGGGAATATTCTCCTCAAAGCCCGACAAATCGAAATCAGTGAGATTGGCTGAGGTCTCCATTAATTCCTGTTTTGCCTTATAAGTGGAATGTTGATTGGTGGTCTCCTGCCGGGGGAAGGCAAACGGAAATACTGATTCGATCACACTTTGGTACTGAGGAAAGCGCTTGCAATAACCGGTAATTTCCAAGGTGGCATTATCATTGGCTAGAAACTCCCCCTCCATTTGCAGAAGCTCATAGAAAAGGTGGGATGTCAAAGGATCTTTTATTCCCGACAAATAATCTTCAATTTTTGGTTTCCTTCCCGTCTTCCATGCCTGCTCAAATTGGGAACAGATGGAATCAATGCGACGGAGATCCTCCAGAGTTGGCTGCTGTTGCGACTTTGGCTGCCTCTTCATATTGAAATCCTTTAGGTTGCATGTCCGGGAGGAAAAATTGATTCATAACTTTCGACGCAATTAGTTGAGGTGTCTTACGCTGGATTTGTAAGGTTTGTCAGGAAAACAGGGGACGAGGAGTACGAGTCAATTTGGCGGAAATTATCTCCTCGCCCACCTGAGTGTCCGGTTCACGGTTATCCGAGCAATAGACCGTGGTTAGCAGCAACCGGACAATTCCTTAATGTTCAACCGAATCCGTTTTCCGCCAAGCAATTCCAATTACCATACAAAGGCAACATCACAAAAAAGGGACATGCGAGTTCGCATGTCCCTCAGGAGAATGGCGCAACCGCTGCGCCTTTGCAAAGGAGTCTTAAATTCCGGCCCCATCAACGAAGCCCTCGAAGTCATCCCAGGAATTTTTGGATGGTTGTTCTTCCCGGCTTTCTTTGGGAATAGAAATGACATAGGGACCATTTTCCCACCACAATTCTTGAGGATTACCGTTGGTTTGAATTTGGGCCGGAAATTTGAAAGTGCTAATGATGTTCATATTCAAGGACTCCCTTAAAAGAAAAAGTAGATAGTTCAGTTTGAAAAAGTTTGATCACCTTTTAGTTATCACCAACTCAATACAGTAATGATCAACCGGTTTTTGATCCCGCCACCGGGGTCCTGAGATTTTTCGAATTGTTTTTTGTTGCCCAATCAACCCATCCCTTGTCCACCAGGGTTACAATCAGTTAGTGAGATTTTCCTTTCACACTGGAGGTGATTTGATGGCCGCTCCCGAAAGTATTACTCAATGGATCGAAGGACTAAAAGAGGGAGATCAGATGGCAGCCCAGAAACTCTGGGATCAATATTTCAATCGCCTGGTTCGGCTGCTGGGCAAGAGATTACCTGGCCATATTCGTCGTGCATTCGATGAAGAAGATGTCGCCTTGAGTGCATTTAAAAGCTTCTGCGGGGGAGTGGAAGCAGGGCGTTTTCCAAAATTGTCGGACCAGGATAATTTGTGGAGTTTGCTAGTGGTTATTGCCAACCGCAAAGCTCAGGCATACCTTCGCCATCATAATCGCTTGAAACGAGGCGGAGGGCAGGTGCTAGGAGAGTCCGCGGTCAGCCCCAAACAAGAAGACGTGAAACCTTCCTTGGATCAGGTTCTGCAATCCCAGCCAACCCCGGAATTTGAAGCGCAGCTTATCGAAGAGTACGAAAATTTACTCAACGGCCTCAATTCTGAAGAACTTCGCACCATTGCGGAGATGAAAATGCAAGGATTTACCGTCGATGAAATTGCCGGCCAATTGGGTTCGACCCGCCGGACGATCGAAAGGAGATTGCAAATTATCCGGCGAACCTGGGCTGAAGAATGTGACCAATCTTAAAGCGTCATTCCGGGTACAAAGAGGGACTCAAATACCGTTCTTGCCTACTTTTCGAGCTAAGCGTTGGGCCATTTTGGTAGCTTGGCCTCGGTAAAATGGGTGACTTCATCGACAATTTCCAAATTCAAGTTGGTTGGGACAAAAGGGTGGGAGATTATTAGAGATCTTGATTCAATTTTTCTTCAGGCTTTTCAAATACGCGTAAAGATCAGCTAAGTCTGCATCACTCACATCATCCAGTAACCCCGATGGCATAAAGGATACTGTTCCCCGCTGTGTGAAGGCTAATTCTTCCTGGGGAATCCGCACCGTGGTGTCAGGGGTGACCTGGAGGAGAGTCAATGCCGGCGAAGTGTAGATGACCATTCCTGAGTAAACTTTTCCTGAGGTAGTACCAATAACGGTGGGGCGGTAAGCGGGTGAAATGTCTTTGTTTGGGTCAATAATCGCTGTGAACAGATCTTCCCGGGAAAACCGCTGAGCAGCCCCACTGAGGTCCGGTCCAAGCCGGCGGGCTCCCCCATGACAACGAAAACAACTCTTTTGTTGGAATACCATCTCACCCCGGCGTGTGTCCCCTTCGGACCAATCGATTTTGGCTAACCGTTTTCGCCAAAAGGCAATGTTGGTATCCGACAACCCCGGAAGGTCGTGCGCTACCTTTGGGTGCGTTTTTGTAAACCAGTTCACCCAAGCAGATGCCGTAGACCCTGCCCTAGTGGAATTTTTCGGCTGTACCTTCGCGTCAACCCAGAGAGTCAGGAGCTTTGCCAAGGCTTGTGTGGTCTCGGCTCCTGCTTTTTGTTTGGTGGTCCTTCGCAACGCCCGAACCGCTTTGCCGATTTCAAGGGGAGTGGCCTTTTGCTCGGAAAATTTAGCGAGTGCCTTAGCGGCTGCTTGCACTACATTTGCTTGTGTCGAGTTCATAGCTTCAATCAACCGGCCGCGGTCTTTCACCTTGCCTTTGCCGGCGAGCACCAGGGCGATTGAATCCCGCAAACGCGGGTCTGAAGACTTCCGCCGAAGGATGGGCAGGGCTTCGTCATCCGGCAACGAGGTGATGAGGCGAACCAAATCGGCATTCCAAGCTGACAGAGAATGATCCGCATTTAGTGTTGTGAGCTTTGCCAAGATATTGCGAGCTCCTGTTTGTTTCTCGGCTTTCGGAAGTAGATTGGCAAACAGCTCATGGCCGGGCACTCCAAAGGCAGGCTCGGCAACCAATGCCGCCGCCAATCCGGGATCGCGGCGAAGGAGTTTCTGGAAGACTTTTTCCAAAATACTCGGGACCTGATCCGTCGGTTTGGTGTTATGCTTCGCCAATTTTGGGTGGAGATTCGCCAATGCAAAGGCAGTTTGCTTGCTCACTTCCTCCGGCCGTTCCCCAGGCAACTGCGATAACACCAGCAAGTAGTGGATGTCCGCTTTGGGGTGGCTGTTCTCTGTCCACTTGGTTGCAATACGCTTTTCTATTCCCGGTACATTTTCTGCGACCATCCCTAAAGTTCTGGCTAGCTCCCGGTCAAGTTCTTTATCTCCCGAAGGAAAGGCTTCTGCCAACCCGGCTGCGGTTTTCTTGCGGAGTTGTAAGCCGATTTTGTCGCGGGAGCGAGCGACATAACCGTAAAATTCTTTCTCAGCTCCTTTGTCGGTATAAATATCTCCGAGGCCAATTTGAATTAACCGACCAGCTTCCAACCGGACAGAAGGATCTTCTTCCTTGGAAAGAACAGCTAGACAGG
>CAZPPD010000537.1:0-4613 GCA_964588185.1 uncultured Alcaligenaceae bacterium
ACATGACTGGGGCCGCCCTGCATGAAAATAAAGATGACTCTTTTCGCTCGAGGATCGTTGTGGGGCGTCTTTTCGTCTAATGGATTAGCCGGAGGGTTACCTTTGGCTTCTTGGGATAGTCCGGCAAAAGCGAGATAACCAAAACCACAAGCAACACTCTTTAAAGCGTGGCGTCGATTGATAAGGAGATTATTCTCAGTCATGGGCAGGTACTCGGTTTATGGGTCAAACTGGCGGAATTATTTGGGGTGTGGGAGGAATTATCCCTCGGGGATGAATAATTCTCTAACTAATTAGGATATTCGAAAACCACGGAAAAAAGAAGGCAAAATATGAACCTGTTGGGATTTTCCTGGGATCTTAACCGGATCGCAATAGGTTCAGAATTTAAACCGCGATTGCGGGTAGGACCACTCCCACCAACACGTCATAAAAGGCATGGGCACCCACCGCAATGCCGAATCCCCGAAGCTGAAACAGAATGGCGAAGAAACATCCCGCTAGGGTGCGGAATAGAAATACATATTGGTCAACCGCCTCTCCGGCAGGGCCGACATGATGGGCGGCGGCGAATATCAAGGAAGAACTGAGAATCCACAAGATTATTGCCCCTCTCTTCGGAATATCTCCCAAAGAAAACAGGGCAACCAACAAGGAAAGCAAAATGAGCCGGAATAGAATCTCTTCGTAGATCCCCGCCCCCAGAAAGCTAAGTATCTGGACCAAAGCAGGGACCATGGAATCTCCGGTATACAAGGGAATGCCCATATAGTCGATAAAGGGTCCCAAACTTAGGCTTAACACCCACAAGGCCATCGCCAAAAGGGCACTCTCCACCACCATTCCCATCCAAACATTGGGCAGGTCTTTGGGCCGAGTACTGGTATTCATCCAAGCCCATGTAATCAGAGCCGCGCCAATAATAATTCCGGGCCAGTAGGATTGGCCAAGCCCAACTTGTGAGATCACCCAGTGAAGCCAGGTATCGGCTCCGTTGCGGAGAGCTTCCCGGGTTTCCGGAGTAAAGGTAAGCAGACTTACTTCGTAAAGGGTAAGTAGGGGCAAAACAAACAAAACACTCGACCAAGGGTGCCGAGCGTCTTGGTAATATTGATTTGTGGACGAACTCATTACTTAGTAACTTCTTTTAGATCAGGCCCACTGCGGGTAGAAACTCCCAAATCGTTGCCAACGTTGTTTCCCGGTCAAGCAATTCTTGATGGTGATGCCGGCTGCCTCCCCGACTTCAATCTGCCGGGGAAAAGGCAAGGGAGTTCCGCTGGGATCCGTGAGCAGAGAAACAATGGGCTGCGTTTTGCTTCGCATTCTTCCTGGCTTTGTGGCGATGACCACGCCCGTACTGTTGTCGGATAGCTCCACTGCCGTTCCCGCTGGAAAAGGCGACAGTTGGTGCAGGACTTCGGTGTACTCCGGATCCAAATGCCCTTCCTGGGCCATCTCCAGAACGGAAACCAATGCAATATTCACCGGCTGAGCTTCCCGGTGAGGACGGGCCGAACATAGAGCCGCGTAGACATCACACACGGCCAACAATCGCACCATGGCCGGGATTCCCTCCCTCGCCAAGCCGAGCGGATAACCGGTTCCGTCCATGCGTTCGTGATGACTGCGGGCACAATCCACCAACCAAGCCTGCGTGGGTTGAATTTCCGCGAGTAAAGCGGCTCCTACCCGGCAATGTTTTTCCACCAGTTCGAGTTGGGAATCTTCCAGGGCATTCGGAGTCCGCAGGATGTCTTCCGGCAAGCTCAACATGCCGACATCATGAACCATCGCGGCTACTACCGGCTGTAACAGCCGGTTTCGCCATTCCCGATCCAATTTCCCGACGCGAGCGATTACCTGAGCCACGGTGAGGGAATGAGCCGCAATCAAATGTCCGGTTTCGGGAGGGATTTCTTGGACGAAGGAAAAAGGCTGATCACCTGGAGTCGCTATAATTTCTTCCGCCAAGGAAAAGAATGGATTCAGATCCTGAATTTGACCTCGGTGTAGATGGTGTAGTAGTTGCGTTAGCTCGGCTAGTTGCCTTTGGGCGGCATGATCCCGTACTAATATTCTGGCAAGTGTTCCGACCCGTTGTTCGATCTCCTCCATCAGGACATCGATGCCGGAGCAGAGCCTCATCTGGGAGCTCAAGGATTCCGGCAGGGTTTGCAGCGTCCGCATTAAAACATCGGCCAACAAAACCGTATCCTGATAAAACACCCCAGCCGGATGCTGCTTTTCTTCTGTCAGGAGAGGTTCATCCGCAAAGTGTTTTAGCCGGCTCAGGACATCATGGGTTTGTTGCAAAAGCCGGAGGGATCGGTGACACAAATGCTTGGGAAGTTGAACTTCTTCTTCCGGGAGAGAGTAGGATTTCCCGGCAACCTCGAAGGTTTGGTCCAGAGAATCCTGATGGTTTCTTCCCCTTAATACTTTGTTGCGGAGGAGTGTCACTGGATTGGACGAAGATGTCGGCTCCAAGCCAACCGCCGTGGTGGCTGCATCATCTGCAGGATTTTGGGCTTGTTCCAACCGCTGGCGAAGGACGGCAATCTTTCCCAGCAAATTCTGGGTATCGGTCATGCTTGGCTCCCCGAACTACGCGATTCAACCTAGAGGGATGTCCCGAAAAAATTTCGTAGAACAGGTCTCCCGGCACGACCAAACCCGTCGGGCCGGGAGACCCGACCTACCGTTGGGCCGCGACTTCCTTGACAAATTCGTAGGACGGGTCTCCTGGCTCGTCCCATTGGTCGGCTCTGGAGATCCGACCTACTAAGACTCGGCAAATGGGCCGGGACTTCCTTTGACTCTGAAAACATCGGGTGGGAACTTCGGCAAACTTTAATCTATCCGGCGGAACTTGCGGATTAGGTAAAGCCTTCGGCGGTCTAAACGGACCAGGAAATCAATCATGCTGGATGCAGTGGTAATAGGAGCCGGACCGAACGGTTTGGCCGGAGCAATTGAACTAGCCCAAAACGGCATGAGCGTCCTGGTTTTAGAGGCCAAGGACCGGCCCGGAGGTGCAGTCTACTCCCTGGAGACCACCCGCCCCGGCTTCCTGCATGATGTCGGAGCTGCCTTTTTCCCCTTCGGCGAAGCTAGCCCCGCATTTCGCAGCTTCAATCTAGGCAATGAAGGATTGCAGTGGTGTTTTGGGGATTATGACAGCGCTCACCCGGCCCCCGATGGAACCTGCGCTGCCATTTCCAGAAATCTGGAACTATCCCTAAAGACGTTCGGTCCGGATGCCGACGCTTGGTCTGGTTTTCACCATTGGCAACAATCCATGGAACGCCGTTTGGTGGATGCCCTTACCGCACCCCTTCCGGGATTGGGTGGAGCCTGGAATCTGGGAATCACCAATCTTTGGAAGCTGGGAATGGCCGGGATGTTTTCCGGGGCAACCTATTCCCGCCGCCATTTTCAGACCGAGGCGGCACAACGCATCATCCCCGGATTAGCCTTGCACGTCGACCTCGGCCCCACAGACTTCACCAGCGGGGCATTAGGTTTAGTCCTGGCCTTATTGGCATCCAGCGAGGGATTCCGGGTTCCCAAAGGCGGGGCCAAAGCAATCACCCAAGCCCTGGTGAACAAACTGCAGTCCTTGGGCGGCAACCTGCAACTCAATACCCATGTGGATGAAATCCTCATCCGCGACAAACAAGCAGCCGCCGTCCGCACCAACCACGGAGACGAGATTCCCTTCGCCAAAGCCGTTTTGGCCGATGTGGGTGCCCCTGCATTATTCCAGAAGCTGATCGCCCCGAAACACGCCTCCTATTGGGTAAAAAGTTCCATCAAGCGCTTTCGCCACGGCTGGGGAACATTCAAAATGGACTGGGCACTATCCTCCCCGGTTCCCTGGAAATCGGAAGTAGCCCGCCGCTCGGCTGTGGTCCATGCCGGCGACAGCATCGCCGACCTGATCGCCTTCACTCGTGAGGTCCGCTTGGGGCGTTTGCCATCCAACCCCTATCTGGTGATCGGCCAGCAATCCCTTTTTGACCCCACCCGGGCTCCGGAAAAATCCCACACCTTGTGGGCCTACAGCCACGTGCCTTCTCATCTCCCGGAGGGATGGCAACAACACCGCGAATCCTTCGCGGACCGCATCGAAGAACGGATTGAAGGCTTAGCTCCCGGCTTCGGGGATCTGATCTTGGACCGAGCCATTCACACGCCGGTGGATCTGGAAGCGATGGACGAAAACTTGGTGGATGGAGACTTGGGAGGAGGCAGCGCCCAACTGAGCCATCAATTATTCTTCCGGCCGATCTTTCCCTATTTCCGGTATCGGACTCATATCAAAAAGGTATACCTGGCTTCTGCTTCCTCCCATCCGGGAGCCGGAGTTCATGGGGCATGTGGGTTGAATGCGGCGAGGATGGCCTTGTTGGATTCTCAGTAATTTGACACCGTTTGGTAACCGTCGAAAAACCGTTTGGTTACGGTCGATGTCCTGAATAGTCCTTTCATGGCAATTATTTGATTCTTCCTCGTTTGAACCAACGAGTCGGCAGGCCAGAAATCAGGAGGACTAAAACCCATCTTCTACAGTTCGGCTTGCAAAAACCCCCGATTTTTGACGTAAGTCC
>CAZPPD010000538.1:0-4611 GCA_964588185.1 uncultured Alcaligenaceae bacterium
GGGCAAAAGCCCGGATCACGAGCAAAACTGCTGGGATTTGGTGGAAGCTGCCAACCACGCGGGAGGCGTGGATAACATTACTGCGATGATCCTGGCGTTTTAATCGAAGAAGCGGCAACCGTATGGAACAGAAAATCGCTGGAAGCCTATTTGCCTTTCTGGAAAGAATCCTCGACTATGCCGGGATGTTTCCCCCTGCCGGTCTTCCTCTTGAAGAGGCTTTGCAAAACTATCTTGAGTATCAGAAACAGCCCGAGTCTTTTTTGTTGGGAAAGTTTATCTGCCCAGTTTCCAAACTGGAAGAATTGAAGGCTTCTTTGGGGCGCCCCCAAAGCCCCGTTGGTTTGAGTTTTACCGCCACAAAAAGTACGGATATTCTTAGTGGGCTTTACTCGGACCTTGAATCGCTCCGGCAGCAAAAGGCGCCGTGCTATTCGTTTGACATTCTGGAATTACCCTTACCGGTTGATTTTGCCAATCAGCTCACCTCAAAATTCGGGAACCAGTTAAAAGAAGCCAACGCGTTGGTTTCCAGGATTTTCTTGGAGATCCCTTCCTCAGGAGACTTGGAAAGCAATACATCTCAGCTTCTTGAGTTCCTTACACATTACCCGGAAAGCGGAGTTAAAATCCGTTGTGGCGGACCAAAACTAACGGATGTCCCGGCCCCGGAAAAGGTCGTCAACGTTCTTGGGAGTTGTGCAGGCGCCAATGTGCCCCTCAAAGCGACAGCTGGATTGCACCATCCCTTTTGCAGTTGGGAGAATTCCCAAGCGCAGCGACATGGTTTCGTGAACTTATTTGCGGCAGGGATCTTGGCGAGTAACCACCAAATCACCGAGCAGACTTTGCTGGAAATCCTTACCGACAATGATCCAAACCACTTCCACTTTGAGGGGACGGCATTTCGTTGGGGGGATCTATCCGTTTCGATGGCACAGATTCGGGCTGCTCGCCAAGCCCGCATTACCTCGTTTGGGAGCTGCAGTTTTTCCGAACCGATAGCAGATCTTCACGCCCTTAATTGGCTGGAATAATTGGAAGCTTAATTATGAATCCCAACACTCCCACTTTGCAATCTTTTCTCCCGGTATCGCCGGAGTCTCATTTTCCCATTCAAAATCTTCCTTACGGTGTTTTTGCTCCCCGCAATGAAAAAAAACGAATTGGAGTTGCCATTGGAGATTGGGTGTTAGACTTGCGGGTAGCGTCTGAAGAAGGATTGCTCTCCGGACCGGAGTTTGAACCCGGAGATTGCTTTCGCCAACCGACCCTGAATCAATTCATGGGCCTAGGACCGGTTGCTTGGAAAGCAGCCCGCGCGAGAATCAGCCAACTGCTAAGTGATAATGAGCCCACTCTCCGGGACAATGGTACGCTTCGGGATAAAGCACTCATCCTCCGATCGGAAGTTGAAATGCATCTTCCGGGTGAAATTGGGGATTACACCGATTTTTACTCTTCCCGAGAACACGCTACCAATGTCGGCACCATGATGCGCGGCCCGGAGAATGCGTTGATGCCCAATTGGTTGGAGTTACCCATCGCCTATCATGGCCGGGCAAGTTCCATTGTTCCCAGCGGAACTCCGATTGTTCGGCCCAAGGGGCAAACGCTACCCAAAGACGCCGACCGCCCCATTTTTGGTCCAAGCCGGACTTTGGATTTCGAGTTGGAGATGGGATTTTTTGTTGGTCCGGGGAATTCATTGGGAAGTAACATTCCAATACCAAAAGCTGCCAATCACATCTTCGGTATGGTCCTGGTCAATGATTGGAGTGCCCGGGACATCCAAAAATGGGAGTATCAACCGCTGGGCCCGTTCCTGGCCAAAAGTTTCGCGACTTCTATTTCGCCGTGGGTGGTTCCGTTAGATGCTCTGGAGCCCTTCCGGGTACCTGGCCCCAAGCAAGACCCGGATCCTCTGGAATATTTGCAATGCAACGAGCCCTGGGCGTATGACATCAACCTGGAGGTTTACTTGCAAGGCTCGCAAATGGAGTCCGGTCAGCGGATTTGCCAATCGAACAGTAAGTATTTGTATTGGAATATCTGCCAGCAATTAGCGCATCATACAGTAAATGGCTGTAACCTCCGCCCGGGTGATTTATTGGCAACGGGGACCATTAGCGGGCCAAACCCGGATTCCTATGGGAGTATGCTGGAGCTTGGCTGGCGCGGGACCAAGCCGTTGTCTTTCGCAAATGGCGAAACCCGCAGTTTTTTAGAGGACGGGGATACGGTTACGCTGACTGGTTGGTGTCAGGGAGAAGGGTATCGAATCGGATTTGGGGAAGTTGTGGGGAAGGTTTTTCCATGTAGTTAAAGCAAATAGAGGCTTATGAGGTGAAGTTACCAAATGGAGACCGGGCTGTTGTGGAAATTACCAAACTTCCAAATTTTAAGATTACTGCCTCAGCACCAACCATCCAAGGGGTAAGCACAAGGCCCGTGTTTTTCTTTCAAGTTGCGGCATAACAGAAGAAAATGCGGAAGAATTACAAGATGCATTGTTAGATGCAGCACGCAACCTGGAAGCAAAATTGGGCGAACTGGATGCATTTGGACAACGTTACCTGATAGAATTAAAAGTAAAGGGTCCAACGGGGATAGCTCTGGTTCGTAGCGCTTGGATTATACGCAAAGACGAGGATTTTCCTCGATTTGTTTCTTGCTACGTTTTATAGGGATGGCAACCCATGACAAAAAACACTTTCCAAACTCTAGATGTCGTTGCCCTCATGGAGGATATTCCCCAGCGAAAACTGGTTCGCGGAAACGTGGGGACTATCGTGGAAGAGTTAGCTCCAGATGTTTTTGAAGTGGAATTTTGTGATTCGAATGGGCAAACGTATGCTTCGCTCGCCTTAAGAGCATCTCAACTCATGGTTCTTTACCATGAACCAGTTGAGGCAGCGGGAAATTAATATTGATTTGTTTCTTGGGAAGGAAAACCCTTTTCTATCGCTGGTCAATCTGCCGAATAATAGCTAATCCAGCGGTCACCGCATCGGCAGCACTGGCTTCATAAACGCGTTGCATTTTTGGATTTCGTGGATCGGTAACAACTCCGGCACTGAGCCGTACTCCTCCCTGGATTTTTTCTTGCTTGGCCCAGACCACTCCTCTTCGCTTTAATTCCTTCCGCAGTTGTTCCAGAGTGGGACGATTGTTCGGATTTTGAACCGTTGGTACGGGTTGCGGGTTTGGATTGGCCTTTGGTTCTGACACCGGTTCGGGTCGTTTCAGGACCGCTCCGGGTTTCGTGTTTGTCTGTTGCGATCCTTTCCAGCCGGAGTTATTCTGCGTTGCATTTGCGGATGAATTTTCGACCGGGTTAGTGGTTCCCGGGATTCTTAGATCTCTGCGGTCATCTAAGGGGGTAAGGTTCACCATGGCTGCCGTGCTGATTCCACTCGTGTTTTCCGGAATCGGTGGCGGAGACTTTTGATTTTGGGACGTAATTGTCGGATTGCCTTGCAGCAATGGGTCATTTCCGGGTTGTTGTTGAGTGGGTACGGGGCCGAGCAAAGGGTCTGAAGGTGTTTTCTCCTGGCTATTGTTTGCACAGCCGCTTAGCCCGAGAAACGAAAGGAGAGGAACCAATGCCTTCAGGACAAGGGAAGAAGTTTTGGCTAACTTACCCTTTTGGTTCCAATTTCCTGTTTTCATTAGTTCTAACCTCTTGACCTGCTTCTTTTTCCTACTAAATTGAGGGTCTATCCTCATCATCGGAATTTGAAGTTTGCTTTCTATAAAGAAACGGGGATGAACCTGCAATGCCAGCTTATCGAATCGCCGTCATAGCCGGAGATGGTATTGGAACCGAAGTTATCGAAGCCGCAATGCAAGCGGTCAATGCCGTCACTTCTGTTGAAAACGCTACGATCGACTGGAACGAATTACCTTGGAGTTCCGAGAATTACCTTAAAACCGGCTATATGGTCCCGGAGGATGGCTGGGAAACATTGCAGCAGCATGACGCCATTTTTCTGGGGGCATTGGGAAGTCCCAAAGTCCCGGATACCATCAGCGTCAATCAGTTGCTCTTGCCGTTGCGGCGAAAATTCGACTTATATGTGAACCTCCGGCCGGCATACTTGTTTGAAGGAGTGGATTCCCCCTTAAAGGACAAGGCACCCGGATCGATTGATTTGGTGTGCTATCGGGAAAATACGGAAGGGGAATATGCCCCGGTAGGCGGCAAAATCTACGAAGGCGGGGATGAGGAAATTGCAGTCCAAAATGCGGTATACACCCGCCGTGGCTGCCATCGCATCATGCGTGCCGCTTTTGAAGCGGCCCGGAAACGCCCCCGCAAAAAGGTGACCTCGATCACCAAATCCAATGCCTTGATTTACGGGATGACGTTGTGGGACCGGGTTTTTACGGAGGTTGCCAAAGATTATCCGGACGTTGAATCGAACTCCTTGCTGGTGGATGCAGCGGCGATGGATTTGGTTCGGCGGCCGGAGAATTTTGATGTGATAACCTGCAGCAATCTTTTCGGCGATATTTTGACCGACCTCAGTGCCATGGTAACCGGGAGTGTTGGTTTGGCGGCCAGTGGGAATATTAATCCCGAGCGAAAATATCCCAGTATGTTTGAGC
>CAZPPD010000539.1:0-4606 GCA_964588185.1 uncultured Alcaligenaceae bacterium
GGTTGCTGGGTTTTGTTGGGTATCAGAGTGCCTATTTTAGCCTGGAAGGTTGGTTTGATTTGCAGGCGTACCGGGAAGCCGGCCGGCTCCAAGGCGGCCCACCGGCTCCTTTTGGATGGTCGATCCTCTACCTTTGCCAAGGCGACAATGCCTGGTTGCTAACGCCCATTTATTGGGGTTCGGTTCTGGTTTTATTGTTGTTTACCTTGGGAATTGCCACGCGCATAACCTCGGTTCTAACCTGGGTTATCGTAATTTCTTTCTTGGCCAACCCGGCGATTTCCTATGGGGCGGATTACCTGTTAGGAATCTTGGCATTTTATCTGATGCTCGGATATGTCTTCCTTGGGCAATGGAACCGAGATCTTTGGCCATTGGCTAGAGTTGTGGGAACTACCGACACATGCGTTTTTCGCCGCTGGCTGCCAAGGAGTTCCGCTGCCAGTCCCGAACTACCTAGCTACTCCGCAAATCTGGCTATTCGTTTGATCCAGGTCCACTTTGCCATTGTGGTGATAACCACCGGTCTGCATAAACTACAGATTAGTGATTGGTGGTCTGGCGTGGCTTTCTGGTATCCCATGCATTCTCCTTTTGAGACCACTGCGGGAAAATTGCGCACGCCGTTTCATTGGGCGGAGTTTTACCTCATTCTCTACTCCCTACCGCAGTACCTGGTGCTGGCTTGGCAGATCGCCTTTCCCCTTTTCGCATGGCGAACGGGGGGATGGAGGTTCATATTGGTCGGGGGCGGATTCCTGGGTTGGCTTGGAGTTGCCATGATCTTCCAACTGCCGATTTTCGGTCCGCTGTTCTTCATCGGGAGCCTGAGCTATTTGACTGTATCGGAATGGAAAGTAATCCAGGGATGGATCAACCGAGTTTTATTCCGCCTGGAAGAATCACCGGACCCCCAAGAAGAAAGCGAAAACGTCGGCGAAAAGAAATTTGAGTTGAAAGGCCCAAAAATTCGCAGCAAGAAATCCGAGAAAATATTGAAGAAATAATTATGGGTTCCATGCTTTCGGGCTGGAGAGTCACGGCAACAAGCTTGGTTTTCTCCGTGACTCGAAGATCCATTACTCAACCCAGTGGTAATTCATGTTCGGACTACGAAAAATAATCCTCACAATGCTGTTGGGTATTTTTGTGATTGCCGGCTGCGCTCCGAT
This sequence comes from uncultured Alcaligenaceae bacterium, assembly GCA_964588185.1. Classification (GTDB taxonomy): domain Bacteria; phylum Planctomycetota; class Planctomycetia; order Gemmatales; family Gemmataceae; genus CAZPPD01. The sequence continues at coordinate 1,173 of CAZPPD010000539.1, forward strand.
TGGGGACCCGCCGAAAGTAATCCCCGATCAAAAGGCAAAGAAAGAATTGCCCGAAACACCCCAGGAGCGCATGAAGGCGGCGTTGGACAACGTTGAGAGCCGCCAGCTTTACACCTACCACAGCTTTTGGACCGTCATTCACGGCATCTTAGGGAATGGCTTAAATACCACCATCTATGACAAGAAAACCAAAAAGCACATCAAAGCCGTGGAGTGGATTCAGTCCGGAAAGGAACTACGCGGCTTAAAGTTTATTCCCACTCCCCACGGCGTAGATGTCCGCATCGGCCCGCAATTCTCCGGACAAGGCCACCAGGATCAATTTGTCGGCGAGTTAGCTCAGTGCGGGGTCAGTCTGGACGCCAAGTTTAACCTCTATGGCAAGGAATACACCTTCGAAGATTTCCTAAATCACGCGAAGATGCGGGCCGCAGTTAACAAGGATCAAGAACTAAGCTGGACCTTGGTAGCCCTCAGCCAATACTACGGAACGGATTTCCAATGGACCAATGACTGGGGAAAGAAGCTGACGTTCAAAGATTTGGTTCGCTATGAATTGGCCCAACCGATTGGAATCGAGGCTGCCTGCGGGGGAACGCATCGATTGTTCGGACTAACCTGGGCGTATCACATCCATCTCCGAAACGGCGGCGAAACCAATGGGGTCTGGGCAGCCGTCAAAGAGAAACTCCAGAAGTATCAGGATATGGCGAGGAGATTCCAAAACCCTGACGGAACCTTTTCCACGCAATATCTAAGCGGCCCCGGCAACGAAAAATCCGATGAACGGCGGATAAATACGACCGGTCATGTATTGGAGTGGTTGTCCATATCGCTAACGGAGAAGCAATTAAAGGAAAAATGGGTCCGCCGAGGTGCTGATGCATTGGCGAAAGTGATCCTGAAGCACCAAGGCCAAATCCTGGACGCCGGTGGCTTATATCATGCTTCCCATGGACTGCGGATTTACTACGAACGGGTCTACGGAGAACCCGGACAAGGGCATCTGCATTTGATACCCCTTCCACCAAATTCCCCAATGAGCAAGTAAATTCATACTCCAAGGAGAGCTGAATGATTGCTGATTGCAAGAATAGTAAGAACCAAACTGCCCTCAAATAATCTCTTACTTCGAAAATCATCAATCAAAATAGAAAATCATCAATCCACTCTGCCACCGAGAGATTTCGCTTTTTGTTGTGTCGCAGGAATGCTTGCGTGAGAGATTAACCTGAAGGAATATCCCACTGAATTGAAGCAGCCTGAAATTCAGCGGCACACCCACCCGAAGCGCCAGCGAGGACTTCAGAAAGCCGATAACCAAGTTGAGTTGGGCAATAAACAAACCTGAAATCGGAGTTTGTCTTTTGGAATGGGTTGCAATATAGTGTCCGTCAATCAATAGTTCCCCAATCCATTACTGCCCTCTTGAAATGAAAAAATTCCTCTGGAACATTCTGAAAATCCCTGTTTTGATTTTCGGGATCTTTTACATCTCCATGGCTATCTACGCCCATTACCGGGCGGTTCCAACTTTTCTCAGGCCGGGTTATGAGCACTTTTGGGATGATGCGACTTATTACCTTCTTCAGACCGAGGGGCATAAAACCGTTGCTGAACTATATGACCAATACGATCCGAACTTTGTTCAGGATTTCATTCTCCAACCGGAACTACAAAACGGGGTTATTCCCAGTGAAGAAACGACTTTGTATTTCCTGGTTGTATTCTCCTTCAAGAACACAGATGGGCGGCTGGAATTCGATGTTGCCAATTTTATTGGCGGTGCCTTGGGCTTCTTCGTGATGTTTTATGGCCCGGTACTATTTTTGATTCGAACGCTTGCTCAATCTTATTGTTGGGCTTTTTGCATGGATTCCCGGTCTGCATTTCTTTTCGCTAAGCATTTTGAAGCTCCTTGGAAAGTGAAACTAATTAGCGGCTTGATTTCCTTCCCTTTCGTTGTTGGTTTGGCAGCAATCAATGCCTCCTCCAAAATGACTCCCGCCCTTTCCCAAGTGGGAATCGATGTGTTTACCCTGACCGTCATGTTTGTGGTGTGGTCCTATTTTGCAGGGTTAGGAATTCGCTTTGTGCAAGGGGTCATCGAGGGAATTTTTATTTGCCGGGGAGTCGACCCGGAGAAATCATTTTGGGATGAACTCCTGACACTGGCGATAACTGCTCCGGTATTGTTGTTCTTCTACCGGAACTCTCCGCTTTCCACGTTGGGGGATGTGATCGCCGGTCTTGGCCCTCTGCTGGTTGCCAAACTTTTCTACCGGCAATCAGGAAGAGACCAGACAGAAAAAGAAGGCATTCCCGCACCCTGGCCGGACGCCATCATTCGCAAAACGCCAATTAGCCTTACCGTCCTGGGCGTCGGCACTTTGTTTTTTTGCTGCTGCGGGGCATTTACCTTGGTTACTCCTCAAGAGGAAACACCTACCGAAATAACCATTGAAACATTGCAATCGGAAGGGCCACCGGAAAAAACCCTCTGGCTGCAAGTCAAAGATGGGTACTTATTCTTCCCTTTGTTGGTGACATTGGATGACGCCAGTGGAATTGGTGATTTTTATCAGAAAAGATATTTTGTTCCGCTGGTTAATAAAACAGTCCTGAACGAATGGTTGGAGGATTACCAAAAAGGGAAGGATAAAGCGAAGTAATCCTTTGCCGATTGCCGAATATTTGTTTTATTTCATGAAGCAGAATTCCTGGAAAAATTCCCGGATATGGCGGTAAAAGAATTTGACCGGAAACAACCACTCATCCAAATGGATATTCAAGGCGACGTGGGGAGGGAACGGCTTGCCAAATATATTGACTTTCTTTCCCAGGCTTATCCGAACGCTGAAAATATGCCGGATGTTAATGACATAATCCTCATCAACAAAGATCGCTATCATACCTACAAGTGGGTTGCCTTTTTCATGACAATCTTCGGATTCCTGGCTTTATTGCCGGTTCCAATCCGTTATTTCACGGGCTGGCCCAAACCTCAGGAATTGGAATTCGTCGAACCTATTTCCGAGCCGCCCCCACTATCTTTTAATGACCAAGGCGGGTTTCAATCACCAACAGGAATGGGTTGAAATCTACAGGAATAATCTGAACAGACAGGTAGCCAATGAATCTTCTGAACTTAATCAAGGACCAACTTCGACCAGCTCTCGCAGGAATGGTCGACGATGTTGAACTACCATTGTCAATGGTGAAGCCGACCCAAGATCCCAAGCTTGGGGATTATCAGGCCAACTGTGCCATGAGCCTGGCGAAAAAACTTGGTAAGAAACCACGAGAGATTGCTCAGGAAATTGTCGACCGGCTTCCGGAAAATGAGTTGCTGCATCCTCCGGAAATTGCCGGTCCGGGGTTCATTAACTTTCGGTTGAAGGAAGATTGGCTGGCCAAGCGTTTGCAGGAAATGG
>CAZPPD010000540.1:0-4598 GCA_964588185.1 uncultured Alcaligenaceae bacterium
AGTTCATCCAAAGCTCGAGCAAAAGCCCGGACCACATGGGTGGGAGAAGTATAACGCCATTTGCCGCTATCGAACTCCAAGGATTGCCATTGCTCGTACAGGTCCAAGCTGAGCGATCGCGCCCAACCCGCACTTTGTTCCAGCAATCCCTTTTTGACCAGAACAATTCCAAATCCCGGTACTCCTTGCAAGCATTTATTTGCAGAGGTGATCAGGCAATCAACAAATAAGTCCTCCATGCGAAAAGGGATTCCGCCGAATGAAGACATGGCATCCAGCAGGAAGACTTTACCGTGTTGCTTTGCTAAGCGACCGATTTCACGAGCCGGGTTGAGCAAGCCGGTTGTGGTTTCGCAATGAACCAAAGCGACATGGGTTATCTCCGGATCGGACTGCAAGATTCGGTCAACTTCGCCGGCACCAGCGGGCTTGGTTTCCGCAACGGTAATCTCCACCCGAGGAATTCGCAACCGGCAGGCAATTTGACCTATTCGCGATCCATAGGCCCCGTTGTTTACAACCAGTAATTTTCCTTTAGGTGGGAGGAGGGAGCCAATGGCGGACTCGACCGCAAAGGTCCCGCTGCCCTGCATCAAAACACTGGTAACATCCTCCTGGTCTGTCGCCAATCGAACCAAGCGATGCCGGATGTTGGTTACCAGGGATTTGTAGTCTTCATCCCAAGTACAATGGTCCTTCAGCATCGCTCTCCTTACCCCGGGAGAAGTGGACAATGGGCCGGGGGTCAGCAGCAAGTAAGGATTTTCCAGATCATCCTGGAGATCCTCTTGGTCCCAGCTAGAAACTCGTGTCTTATCGGCCAATCTGGCTCTCGTATCCTTGGTCGTCATATTATTCTCAGCAACACCCACTTGGTTTACCTTGGGGGAAGTTCATTGTTGGACAATTGATTTTGAATTGCTTTTAATATCTCCGGAAAATGGCGGACGTTGGGAACAACAAAGTGCGCTCCCGCTTCTAGCAATTTTTTTCCGGCTCTGGCTTGCAATTCGTCCTGTTCCGTTTGGCTGAGTGAAGCAAATTCTTCCCGGGTTAGCCCAATTTCACTCCCTGTTTGAGTAACGCCAACACTCCAACATCCCGCATTGAGGCCCTCTTGAATGTCCGGAACGGTGTCTCCGATTTTCACCACAGAAGCAGGCGGGTAAACATTGAGTTTCTCCATGTGCCGGAAGATCATCCAGGGAGCAGGCCGGCCTTGCGATACATCGTCCGCACATAAATTCCTGTCCGGAAAGAAGCCTTGTCTCCTTGCCGCTTGGTAGATTTCCTGGGCGGCTTCTCGAAAATAGCCCGTGGTAGTTGCAATCTTGATTCTCCGGCCCCGTAAAAATTCCACGGTCTCCAAAAGCCCGGGAATCAATTTGGAATGATGCGGAATCACCTCCAACTGCAAGGGAATAAAATCCGCATAGACTTTTTCCACATCGCCTTCATTCCAATCCTGCCCGGTTTGTTTTTTCCATTGCTCGGATATTTCGGGAACTACAAACAGAGATCGTATATGGTCTTTCTTGTGGATCCCCATTGGTCCGCGTGCTGTTTCGGAATCCAGGGAAATTCCCTGTTTTTGGAATGCCTGAATAAAAGGAATTACTGGAGCAAAACAGCCATGATCCACCGCAGTCCCGGCCCAATCAAAAACAACTAGCTGAACCTCAATCGCTTTTTGCAAGACTTTCCTCCAGATAAGGCCGAAAATGTGACAAATCTGGAGTGGCCAGGCCGGCATTTTTACTCTCATCGTCAAACTGGCGGAGTTTGACTGCCTCCTGGTAGTAAGGATTTGATTCAAACTCTTCTACTTCCCCAGGAGAAAAAGCCCCGCCTTGCAAATCCAAACTTAATTGTGATGCCGGAGAAAGAAGGGCATAGTAATGGGAATCTGTAGCGCACAGATATCGTTTTGCAGCGACATGAAGGCGAACCGTTTCGGTTACTTCCGGGGAGAAATATTTCTCCAGCCAACGTTGGCCTATTTCTTCATGCTTGTCGTCGATCCCCTGGTGGGCCGCTTCTTCGGGCAAGCCGGTGAGTAGATGCCCCACATCATGAAGCAGGGCAGCAACTATAAGAAAGGATTCTTCCCTGGCTTTTTCCGCCAACCAAGCCGCTTGGAGGGCGTGCTCTTTTTGGGTTACTTCCTCGCCATATAGAGCGTCCCCTTTCTCTTCGAACAAGGAAAATATCCTGTCGATTACCATTCCAATTCTAGAGGAAGAAAACTTTGAGGAAGTCATAACCAAATGGATGTAAACAAATTAAAATCCTGTACCACACAAGTATACTTGCCCGGGAAAAAGGTTCAACAAAGATTTGTGAAATTACATGTGAAACAAATGCCGAATGGAGGCGATTTCTTTAAGAAATAACGTCTTCTCTAAAAAATGGACTCAATATTTTCTTTTGCCAATCCGGGACTGGTGGTCATCCCTTTTCCGCCAATTCCGGTAATCAAATGAATGCGGCCGTTGATGACTTTATGGAAATAATCTTCACTTGTTTGGAACGAGTAAACGCCATGCCAGCGCTCCACGATTTTCCAGGAAGAAAGATTGAACCGCCGACTTGCTTCTTGAATGATTATCTCCTCCGTTTGTCCGTCCAGATTGTCATTGAAGTCTTTTTCACTGTATTCGTGAGAGTCCCCCAGAACAATCTTGCCATCGGAATCCTGGACCATAAGGATATGGATTCCTCTCTCCTTTAGTTTGGGGTCCATCCTCGATTGGTTTAATTCTTCCCAACTGGGACAAATCCGAAAGGACCAATATCGCCGCAGGGAAAGTCCGGTTGCCAATGAGGAACGCAAAAGGGTTCCGTTTTGACTTCCGGTGCGAAGCATCTGCAATTTGGTCAGCTTCAGGTCATTCCGGGAAAAGTGATTGGGAAATAACGTCTTTTGATCAGCCCCGGAACAAATGAATCCGGTTCGGCTGATAAAAGTATCCCCTTTTGCAGAGCGGATCCGGCAGTGATTGTCTTCCACTTCTGCGTGGACTGCCACCGTCTTGGGTAGAAAGCAAAATCCATTTTGCATGGATAGCCAATGAATAAACTCCGGTAGAAAATAGCGAGGATCCAGCCGGAGATCTCCCGGGAAATACAAGCTGCCGTAACATTCTTCAGGGACGAGGACCGGATTCAATTCACAGGACTGTTTATCATCCAAAAAGTCGACCTGATAACCCAAGTTGGGGCCAATCTCCGAAAATTCCTTGATGAGTTTCAATTCCAACGGAGTACCGGCAATATACTGAGTCCCTTGTTGGTTAATTGGGAATTTCAGTTTCTCCGATAAATCTTTGTAAATCTCAACGCTTCGCAACCCGCGGCGAAGCCAATCCCCAGGAGCCATCCCGCTGGGAATAATCATGCCAAAATTTCGAACCGAGGCAGCAATAGGCAAGTGATTCCGTTCGATCAATAACGTTCGCAGCCCCCGCAGCCAGGAAAAATAGGCGTGAAAAGTTCCAAGCACACCTGCACCAACAACAGCAACGTCCCAATTTTTCCCGTTCAATGCCGTCACCTTAAAATCATGTTCTGTGTTGGGTGGCCGAGATCGCAAAACACGCCTTAGGTAAATTTTAGCATTCGTAGGGGCTTCGGTTGATAATTGGAGGGGATTATAAACAACCTACAAAACAGGTTTGTTTTGGAAAGTAAACCATTTCATTTTTAGCTCCTTGGCCCCCTCTCGCTAATAAATAACAGCTTGAAAATTTTCCTTTTCCTGGGTGTCCTCCGGGTTCAAAAGAGCCAGCGAGGCACCTGTTATTTTCAAAATCCCCCACTTCGCGTAGACTTTAATACAGGTAGACGGACAAACCTGGCCACTTCACTTCTCAATAGAAGGATTCCACAATGACAAAACCAATCCAATCCGGCCAAGGTACCTCGGAAAAAGCCATCCAACTGGAAATCACCAGTGAAAATATTGCTCATATTACCTTTGACCAACCCGGCTCCCGAGCCAACACCCTTGGCCAAGCAACCATGGCGGAATTGGAAGCGGTGTTCTCCGAAGTTCAAGCCAAGAGTGACCTCAAAGGTTTAATATTCCAAAGCAGAAAACCCGGCATGTTCATAGCCGGAGCCGACATAAAGGAGTTAGGCAAAGCCGTAGGGGACCCGGAACAATCCAAAGCGGTGATTCAGCGCGGCCATGATCTATTCAACAAAATTCAATCGCTGCCTTTTCCTACCGTGGTCCTAATCGATGGTGCCTGCATGGGCGGCGGTACCGAAATGGCATTGGCCTTTGACTACCGCCTTGCCGGATCCCATCCAAAGACGGAAATCGGCTTACCGGAAGTGAAACTGGGTTTGATTCCCGGATGGGGAGGAACCCAACGTCTTTCCCGGCTGATTGGCCCGGCTTTGGCCGCCGAATACATATGCTCCGGCGATGGGGTTAAAGCAGAAAAAGCCCGGGAATTGGGGATTGTTTTCGATGTAATTCCCAGTGACCAGCTCTTGCAGGAAGGGCATCGCTTGATCCATTGGGCTCAGGAATCCGGAGAATGGCAGAACATCCGAAAACGCAAGGAGCAGCCTGTCGGGGTTAGTTAGGT
>CAZPPD010000541.1:0-4596 GCA_964588185.1 uncultured Alcaligenaceae bacterium
AGATAGCCGCCAACCCAAGACTGATGGAGTAGGAACTTAAAAGAGTTGATACTCCTAGGCTATTCGAGGCAAACCACAGTTGCACTCCTACGTAGGAGAACAAACATCCCAGAATCGTCCCATAAAACATTTGCCGGGTCCAAATGGCTAGACCCAAAGTTAAAACTATAGTCGTACCTAATGGGATCAAAGAACCTACTGGGTTGCTTGGATCGTATAAGGTTGCTCGAAAGCTCATACCAACCAGCAACAATCCCAAACCATGAACCCAGAGTTTGACCACACCAACCGGAAATAAAGTGCGAATGATTTTCACACGCAGTGGTTGAGCATCTAACTGTTCGTCCTCATGCAACCAATTGGTGGACCAACCTCCAATCAGCAGGAGTCCTGCGGCAAGACAAATAACCGTCATGAGGACGTGGTAGGTCCACCAATCACCGCTATCCCAGGGAACAGAACCTGCTGCGATCAAAACACTACAAGTGAGAAGACCAGTGCTAACCAGATGGCCCATGGACAACGAACGGCCGGTTTGGATTAAGTACCAGGATGCTGACATCATTGCCAACACAAAAGTCAACCAACTCGAAAAGCTGCTTATCTGATTCAGTAAGGAAGAATTAGGATTGCCTGGAAAGCTACAGATGTAGAAAAAGGCGACCGTCCACGGAATGCCTGCGAAAAGCAAACCCAAAATCAACTGTAAAGGAAGGAGGTGGGAAATCGAAAGCTCTTCGTCTTCGGAGCGACCTTTCCAGATAAAATTCCCAAACAACCAGATCAACGAGACCAGGAAACAGGTAATGGAAACTACCTGCAGTAATGTTACCCACCAGTCAAGGAAAGGTGTGTTTAAATTGTAGTTCCATAATAAGGAGGTGCTTGCTACCACCAATAGGAGATTGCCACCTACCAAGGCACCTTCTTGTTGCCGCTGCAGGCCTAAGGAGATCAAAGCAGTTCCGGCAAATAAATGGACTAAAGAGACCCAAGCAAAATCCTGATGCATCCCGCTAAAGGCAATGGTGAAGACAAATGTTACCAAGCAGGTGAGGATAACCCAAATAGGGGCTGAGCGATAAAGAGGATTTTCTCTCGGCAAGGTAAGGAACGGGATGACAGCCCATGCTAAAGAAATAAGGCTTAATCCCAAAATCCAGGTTCGGTAGCCCCAACCAGGGAATATCGCCTCAACACTAAAGGAGAGTAGCGACGTAAAAGCGAGGAATGTTAAACCACTGAGGGCGGGACCTAGGCTCCTTCTCTTAAGGAAAAAGAGAGCCCAAAAATTTGTTACTAGGGTAATCCATCCTAGAACACCACCAGCGGTAGTTGTCCAATGTGAACTCTCTGGATACCAAATTCTCCCGAATTTCAACTCTGAAGGCCGATCCATTGGTAAGAGAAAGTAGATACCTACACCTAGTAAGACCACCTGAAGGATCCAGGGGAAAACAACCTGGATAATCATGAGCATGCGGGTTAAAAATTTATCTTGTTCCCAAGTTGTGAACCATTTTCGGGACAAAAAGCATAACAGGGACCAGCCGGCAAAGGTAGTTGCTGTTAGTTCTAGTAAGCGAACCAGGTTTTCCGTGCCAAAGCCTGTTCCCGTATTAATGACTTGAATGCTATAAGTACCGCCCACGACAGCGGCTCCCAAGATACCTGCAACAAATGAAGGAACCGGAGTTTTTTCCCGGATCGAGTGACCTACAAGTGTAATGAGGATTAAAGCTAGTGGGATCATCATCAAAGGAATGGTTCCCATCTGATGATAGATCGACGCATTGGTGAATCCGTTGCTGGGAATATTGCCAATGGCAAAAGCCATCACCGTGCCGGTGATTAGTATTACCGGAATGACCAATCCATCGAAAAGCCAGAGGCGAAAACGAAAAGCGATGTCTTCCTCGAATTTTGTATGGATGCCTACTTTCGTCGCAATAGTTGAAATGAAAGGCCGTAACCAAAAGCAGGTAGAAACAAGGCAATAGACTATGGCAAAAACCCAGCGCACTCCGGAGGCAACCGATCGGGTTTCTGTAAAGAGGTTTCCGGCTATAAGGGCAGCCAAAGTAATGGAGAGCAGGGCAAAACCGGATATTGCCTGTTTCTGTCGAGAACGAGGTTCCGGTTGCCACAAAGAAAGAAACAATAGGATAGAGGTCATTACCAACAGTAACCACGCTCCGGGTCCGAAAGCATGGTGGGAAATTGCAGGCCAAATCTGTTGCCATGCCGTGTATCCAGGAGGTGCCAATTCAGCAACGACCTCTCGCAGTGCTCCCCAATCCACAAGACCTAGGTGACCGAACACTAGGAAACCTATTAAAATGCGGTCCACACCCGGCCAGTCCGGTAGTAGGAGTTTTTGGCCTCGTGAGGTGTTTTGCAATCCAATTCGCGCTGCAACCCAAAGGATACACAGAAAGGCCAGGCCAATTCCATAGGCCTGTAAGCTCCTTGGATCCAAGAAGCCGCTAGTTGATATGGACATCACCCAAGGCTGAAATTCCAGCCAACAGTTAACTGCAAAACATACGCTCAAGATGGAAACGATCTGGCTGGCTGCCCAGAGTAGCTTTGATTGGGATGTCCAAGCGATCAATAGGAGGTTACCTACAGCCCAAGCGGAAAAAAGAGCTATTGGTAAGTTGGTACCTGGGTCCAGGAACAGCAAAGGCAGGGCTAGGAAAGTAGTCAGTATTCCCCCTCTTATCCACGGCAGGACATACCATTTGCTTGCTTGTTCCTTCCATTGGCTTTTGATCAATCTTCTGCCGGCTATCCCACTCACCAACAGAATTGAACTATGGAGCAACAAAGCCACCACAAGAGAACGGATAGTTGTTAGTTCCAAACCTAGCCTGAACCAGTGACCAAGGCTCACCAATAACAAAAATGAGCCGACAATAGTTGGAATAGAACTGCGATATTGGCTGGAAAGGAGAAAGGCAGTTAAGGACAGGACCAATATCGAATAAGAATGGATAATTGCTTGCGAATAGGTTTCCGACTGGAAGATGAATCCTACCACTAGTAAAGAGGCGGCCGTTACTACTTCCCGCCAGGTAAGAGCCAAGGTGGTCAACCAAGAATCCTTGCCTAGTTGCAAACGAATCCAGCAGCAGCATCCTGCCATTACAATTGCCAAGCAACTAACCACGAGGCCAAGAACTCCTAGGAGGTCTGATACCTCCAAAAGATTGCAGGTCCACTCCGTTGCGGCAATTCCCGAAGCGATGAGCATTACTCCGCTCAATGCTCCGGTAATTTGATTTGGCTTGACTGCAGTGAAAAGCAGATAGTAGCCCGAAAGGAGCAAGGTGGCTGCCACATGGTATTGATTCCATGGTCCGGTAGCTCCGGAAGCAAAAGTTGCCAGGATTGAAATCAAGGAAACCAGTATTCCTAGATGCCATAATGGATTGACAAAAGGTGCAGCGATTGAGTCCTTTTCGTGTTTTTTTTTCTGCAGGAGAACACTTACCAGGGCAAACAACATTGTTTCCAATGCCAGTACTGATCCCCATACGGGAAAGCGGGCGGGAGCCCAGGTTTGTAATCCATAGAGAACGGCTAAGGTCAGGACAGAAAAACTAAGGTAAGATACCCACTGTTGCCGTTGGCGTAGGTTTAGACCCAGAAGTTGGATTGAAAAGAGGAAAAAAACAAAGGTTGGAATCCAGGTGTCCACAAGTCCTCTGCTAGCCGATAATAGGAGCGCGCAGGCTCCAAAAACTCCGGAACCCCAGGCATAGGCAACCGAATGAGAATGAAATCTGTAACGGGCAAAAATCTCGGAAACGGCTGCAATGGCTAAGGTAAAAAGGATGAGCCGTATTCCTGTTGTGGTGGATCCGAATAGATAGGCAGCATCTACTCCGGTCAGGAGATGAGTTTCACCGATCAGATGAACACCTACCAGGTAAGCTAATGCTATGCACAACAAAGATGGGGCATGAAGAATAGGCCATTGATAGCGAAATGCCAACCACGTATAAGAGACGATGTTGATCGCACATACCAGGAACAAGGAGATTGATGAGGGCCAGGAAAAAGCAACCGCTGCGAGGAGGATGAACCCTCCGAATAGAGCGATGCCGGTTCCAATCGGTTGAAAATTAGTTTGTCTTTCGAAAGAGTGGGTCTTCTTTTGCAGGAACAGGCCACTGATCAAAATAGGAATGCCTGCCAAGGAAAAGAGGGAGGCCAGACCCCGAACTGCTCCTGCAGAATCGGGACAACGAACGATTAATAATCCCATGTAAACAGCTAAGGCAAAGATTCCTGTCCCTAACAGTGCAATTAACGATATGCAGTTCGTTGAGCTGAGTTCTTCCTTTTTCCGGAGGGTCAACAAAAAGAAGAGAACGGGAAAGGCGAGGAACCCTACGGATAATATTCCCAACATGAGGAGCACCGGCAGACCGGGTTGGGCATCGATAACAACAAGGGAAACGAAAATTTGCCCGGCACAACATCCTAAAGGAGCAACGGGAAGCAGCCAGCTGTTTTCCGGAAGGAACACCATCCCCGATCGATACATAAACCAACCAAAACCGGCCAATGCCAGGATTCCGTTGCCTA
>CAZPPD010000542.1:0-4594 GCA_964588185.1 uncultured Alcaligenaceae bacterium
TTAAAATATATGTAAAGTAATACATCACTTTTTTCGAAGGAGATTTACTCTGTCCAAATTTACTCAGTATGCTAAAGACAATTAATTCGTTTGCCTGCGCAAACCCAAAATCTAGTGGGCCATGCAACAACTTTAACCATCCTTGGTGTTGGGTGATTCTGGGTTATCTTTCAGCTTTTTACCTAACGCATGAATTGTGTTGTAAATGGCTCCTTGCAAAGGTTTGCCACTCCCAGTGGTAAGATTGAAATTGATTTGCATCTGCATGACAAGCCGGAGGCCCTGGATTTCCAGGAACACGCTACGGCCATTCTGCAATAGCTTGGCGGTTTGAATGTCCAAGCGATCTTGTCCTTGTTGTTTTGGGTTCTTCACCGACCATCGTTTCGAACCGTAAGCCCCGCTCCAGCGGTAATTCCATTGCTCGATGCGGTAGCGACTTTTATCCTCGGCAATCGTCTTTGCCAGAGGTTGGGAGAAGGTCAAGCGAATGCCTTTCTGGTGGACGGAAAGTCCCGTGGGAAGAGCCGCCTGTTTGCCGGTGTAGCGAACTCGTTGCAAGCAGCCATCTTGGACCGCCGCCGTTTGCCAGCCATCCATGCCTACCACATACAGGTGGCCGTCATGGGGAGAAACCCGGCCGCGCAGGATGCCGGAGCGAAACTGTAATCCCAAATCCACGGCCCCCGCTTGCACCGTATCGCCGACTTTTTGGGGCAGCACCAGCATCATCCGGCAGCGGCCGTAGGATAAGTGCAACATTTTTCCGGACAGCGGGCCAAAGTTGTTGTTGGTAATCCAAACCTGACCACCGGCAGAGTTATCCAATTGCCGGGGCAGCCAACACAAAGGCGGGTTGTAGGTTTTCGGTGGAACTTTGCGATGATGCGTTCGCATATCGCCGTAAAATCCGCCTTTGCGGTAAATATCGATCCGCGTTGACGGCATCCAGTTGCCTTCTTGATCCGCGCCGGTGATGACCCCTTCCGGAGACATGCCCAAACCGATGGGATGGCGGAAGCCGGTGGAAAAAATCTCGGTTTTCTTCCCGTCCTTAGAAACCTTGAGTAAACATCCGCCGGTTGGAGTGGACCGGTCGCCGGTGTTGAAAAAGTAGAAATTACCTTCGGGGTCGGTTTCCAGGCAGGTGTCATAGGAATGTTCTCCGCCATCGATGTGCCATCCATCGGCGAAGCAGTGATAGATGTCGGCGACCCCATCCTTGTTGACGTCGTTGAGGCGGGTGATTTGGCCGCGTTCTAATACAAAGACATCGTTGCCGATCACCTTCAAACCAAGAGGTTGGTACAGGCCTGATGCAAAGCGCTGCCACACTAACTTGTCTAGTTTTTCATTTACGCCTCGGACGAGCCACACGTCGCCATGAACGGTTGACACTGCTATGTCACCGTTTTTCAGAAAATCCAGGCCGCTTAGAAAGAAAAGGGATTTGGAGGGATTTTCGAAAGGCAGCTTGAGTGTGTCGATCACTAAAGGATTATTGTCTTTTGCCCGGACCCCTTTGGTAAAAAGCAGACTGGGTTTCCTTTTCGGAAATACAGGAAAATACTGTTCTTTGTAATTTTTCACTAGCTGAGCAAACTTTGCCAAGTCCTTCTTCTCTCCTTGCCAAATTAAAACGGTAGTGTAGACGAGTTTAGAAGGCTGGGTGCAAACAAGCTCAATTCGATTTCCGTTTCTGATCTCAAGTTTTGGTTGTTTGACCCTTGGAAAAGGAGATTTCGTTTTTATACCCACTGCAACTGTTTTCTTGTCATGGGAGCCAACTACCAGTTCTTGGCCTTGCCGAGAAAAAAGCTTCGCGCCTGGCATTTCGCATATTAATGTACGCATAGGCCTGGAAGCTTTAGGGAAGGTTAATGTTCGAGTAAACGCCTGAACTCCACCTTGATTTACAAACCAAGGGGAATCGTTTATCTGTTGATTTCCAATCTCATAAAGTAAAGTAGTGCGTTTTCCATCTCGAACTATTCCTTTGAATTTCCCCGACTCTTCCGGCAATGGACCTGTCGGAGAATACGGGTTTTCCCAAGTTCCTTTTGGGTTATTCCAACCAAGGCCACGACTGGTTGTAAAAACAATTTTCCCGTCAGGTCGCGGGGTGTTGAGGAGTCCAAAGCGGCGATTATTGTGATGAAGATACTTTCCCGTCCAACCAACTCCATAACGAAGCTGATTGCGATCGAAAACAACCGCTGCTTCCCCCTTTTCACCAAGGCGAATAGCAGTTCCCCGATAGGCAAGGACCTTACCTTTCCACGAAGGATAGGCGAGGGTGCCATTGAAAAAGGGACCGGTGTCCATCCTGCGAAAACGATTATCGTACCAATCCTTGTCGGTCTCCTTTTCCCATGCCGGAACATTTCCCTTGGCCGGACGCGGAGTCCATGCCGGATCTACCAGAAATGCCGAAAGGGAATCAAAATGCCACAGACCGACCGTGTTGGGATCGAGAATTAATGGTTCGGCTGGGACCTTGATTTTACGAATCGAATTGGAAATGCGAACTTCATCAATGGAGCCGTCACAACCAAGCCGGCCGTTTCGGAAGAAAACCATGCCAATGGTTAAAGGCCCTGGTTGCGGTCCCAATTTTCGATTGGCTTTGATTTCTTGCTTAGCGGCCTGATTTCCGTCCACATAGAGGGCCACTGCTTTACCATCGTATGTAAATGCGAGGTGATGCCACTTGCCATCGCAAATGTCAACCTTGGAATGAATCTCTGCGGGTAGCTTTCCTGGGAGATAGGCGCTGAAGAATCCAGTTTTGGCCTGACTAAAAATCTCCCAGTGTAAGGAAGAAGATTTGCTATCGCTCGCGACGAGGATATTGAAGCTTTTCTTGGAGTTCAGCTTTGCCCAGCATTCCACCGTCAGCGGGGGTTTTCGATACCGCAGATTTCCTTCTATGACTGCTGGGGAATTCTTGGCATCCAAGGCTTTGCCGAACTTCCCCTTTACGAGGCGGAGGGGGGTTCGCAGATCGCGGCCATCTTGTGCGTTCGCGGAGGCTATTGCCAAAGCGAGGACCAAGAATACCAGAACCAGACTTTTTTTCCAGATTGCAGTAGCAGTCATTTGCGAGCCTCTTCTAAGCGGGTGGTTTTCAGGAATATGGTATGCGAGCGTAAGGAAAGGTTGAAATAATTTTCTTGAAATTTGACACCCATGAGAAGAAAACTTTCTGGTTACCGAAATGGTAAGTTCTTGGTCTAGAAACGCGGTTTCCGAAACATCTCCCCCCGGGGCGATACAGAGCTTGTGCCTGATACTGAGGCGGTCCGCGAAAATAAAAAAGTATAAGGCGAAGGAGGCTGCAAGGGAAAAATCATCTGGAGGCGGTCGAGAAAACCAAATTTGGGTGAGTTAGGTTCGTGATATTCTTTGGACGGTTGAGGATCTTCGTTTGGCTTCTTTTTTGATTATACCTTCCAAGCCCGAACAAACTCATTCTTAATGAACCGGGTGCCAGGTTTTCGCCAGACAGAAGCCCTTGATTAATCCACCTCAATATCAAGCCGGATTCGATATCCCCTCAATTCCGGGAGGGAAAACAAAAATTGTCGGACTTGTCCGGCGACTCCGGGGAAACGGACTTCTACTTCAATGTCGACGGTGCGGCGGTTGGGATCGGCGTCAACATCCACGTCATCAACAAGGCGGCCAAAGGCTCGTTCGATTCGGTCCTCAACCATGTTTTCTAGGTTGCGGTTGACAAAATGGATGCGATAGCCGGCTAATTGCTGCATTCGGGCGATAAAGTTGCGGACTTGAACGAAGGTGTTGAAGTCCCGGGCATCGATTTCAATGCGAACGATTCCCCGGTGAATGTTAACGTCTACATCATCCACAACCCGCCGGAAAACCCGCTCGCTGGTGTCTTCAATGTAATCTTGTAAGTCACGGGTGTTTCTCTGGAACCGGGCCGGCTGGAAATTTGGTTGATATGGTACTTGCCCGCGAACAATACTTCCTGGGGGTGGAGAATTGGAGTGGATGATCTGGGCTTGGGAAATGCCGGCAGTAATAACAAGGATTGAAAATCCGGCCAATAGAATCCGAAATGTCCATTTCATAGGGTGGTCTCCTTTAAAAAGTCTTATCCATAGGAAGAACTCCTCGATGTAGGTTGCTTGCGCTTTTCCTTTGGAAAAGAGTTCTCTTATGGATTCCAAGCTGTTAAAAGGAAGAAGATTGAGCTTGCTCCATCATCAAAGGCCGAAGCTCCCCGGCCAGAAATACCGACCCCGTTGCACAGATAAGATCCGATGACCCCGCCCATTTCAGCGCTTGCTGCCAGGCTTGCTCAGGCGTCTTCCAGTTGGAGCTAGGAGGAGAACTATGTTCCCACAACAGCCGAGTCAATTGCTCCGCCGATGCCACCCGTGGATTATTCGAAAGCTCCGTAAACAAGATGTGATCGAATTCCGGAACCAATACCTTAAGCATTCCGCTCAGATCTTTATCCTGACTCCCCGAAAATATCAGGAACCGTTGGGATTGGCCGGGGCGGGCCTTCAATGGCCCATTCCGGCTTTCCAGGGCAAAAGAGGTTTGCAATGTTTTGACCAAC
>CAZPPD010000543.1:0-4586 GCA_964588185.1 uncultured Alcaligenaceae bacterium
GAAGATTCCGGGGAGACTTAGGATCTAAAAGCAGTAGAAAAAGAGAAAACGATTTAGAAATTTAGGTTTGAAAACTCTTTGTCGGAGTCCCTATGGTAGATCAAAATCGCAGCGTGGATTTCAATAATAAAGTCAAGGCGGAGTGGACAGACCAATATGTCCTCGTAAAGGAAGACCGGCCGGAACTGGAAAGGTTTAAGGACATTGTGGGCCGAGTTGTTACCGTCAATTTTAACGGCAAAGCGGTAATTGATTTTCAGGATGGCGGGTGGTACGACATTACTGCCTCGGAGGATTTCCTAATCAAATTGGATCCCGAAGAAGGAAAAGCCAAATATAAAAATGTAAACTCCGCTCAGGTCATTCCAGAGAAGCAATAGCTCTAATGATAGTTCTTATCGACAATTACGATTCGTTTACCTACAACTTGGTGCAGCGTTTGGGGGAGTTGGATCCAAATATTCAACTGGAAGTCTTTCGCAATGATAAGATTACCCCGAAAAAGTTAGCGGACATTAAGCCCAGCCACCTCATTGTATCGCCCGGACCGGGTACTCCTCTGGATGCAGGCATTTCCAACGCCATCATCAAGGAATTCGCTCCGAAAATTCCCCTTTTGGGAGTTTGCCTCGGCCACCAATGTATTGGTCATGTTTTTGGTGGCGAGATTATCCGCAACAGCCGTATCATGCATGGGAAGACCTCAAAGATTCACCATGACGGCCAAGGTGTTTTCCAGGGCTTAACCAACCCTTTTGAGGCCACTCGTTATCACAGCCTGGTTATAAAACGGGAAACATTTAATCACCCGGATTTCCAGATTACCGCCTGGACGGACGAGGGGGAGATAATGGGACTTCGCCATAAACAATGGCAACTTCACGGAGTCCAGTTTCACCCTGAAAGTTTTCTGACACAGGAAGGCCCAAAGATGTTGCGGAATTTTATTGGCATTCGATAACAGACAAGCCCCATTAAAGGGAAACGGTGGATGCGAATACCTTGCTTTTTGGCTGCGTTATTAACTTCCGGTTTACTTTTTCCGCACCCGGTTCAAGGAGATAAACGGCTCAAGGGAATCGCCTGCCGCTCCGTCCATCTTTGGTATCCGGCTCCGGAAGGCAACGCTTTCTACAATGAGATAACCGTCGACCGTTCGGCCCCCGGAACCTACTTCATGGTGTGCGGTTTTCGCATGGGATATTTTGGTATTCAGGAATTAGCCAACCGCAAAAAAGTCGTTCTCTTCTCAGTTTGGGATCCAGGGAAGCAAAATAATCCAAATGCAACGCCCAAAGAACGCCGCGTTCGAGTGCTCCACAAGGGAAAGGATGTCCAGGTTCGCCGTTTCGGCGGAGAAGGAACCGGTGGACAATCCTTCTACAACTATGAATGGAATATTGGCGAAGCCTGTCGCTTTTTTGTACGAGCTCAACCCAACGGAAATCGGACGGCCTTCGCAGGATACTTTTACCACAACCAGGAAAAAGAGTGGAAACATTTGGTAACCTTTTCCACTTTAGCCAATAAGCGTCTCCTGCATGGTTATTATTCCTTTGTCGAGGATTTTCGCCGCAACCGGGTTTCTGCAACCAAAATCCGCAAAGCTTTTTTCAGCAATGGTTGGGTCCGAGCAGAATCCGGCAAATGGCAGCCGTTAACGACCGCAAGATTCACGGCGGACAGTAACCCCGTAACAAACATTAACGCAGGAGTGCAGAAAGACCGGTTTTTCCTGGTAACCGGAGGCAAAACGCAAAATAAAGACGCCAAGTTGCGTTCCCTAGTTCATCTCCCGAAAAGAAAGCTGAAACCGCCAAAAGACTTGCCGAACGAACCTTTGGCACGCCAATTCCAACAGAATTAAAACGTTAATTCTTTCTCATGATTGAAACCGGCAGTTGCTTTGGCAAGTATCACTTTCAATTCCCTTGAATGCGAAATTCAACTTATTCAAAAGGAAAAAGATTCATGTACTTGGTCAGATCGTATTTCTTGGCAATCATACTGGGAGTATTTCTTTTCTATTCTTCCCAGCCCCTTTCCGCAGACCAAAAAACCGAAACCAAACTTTCCGGAAAAAAGAGCAACATTGGACAGACTATCCCAAATTTCATCTTGCCGAATCCTGAGGGCAAAAAAATCGCTTTGGCTGATTTTAGCAATGCCAAATTGGTTGTTGCCGTTTTCATGGGAACGGAGTGCCCCATTGGCAATGCCTACGTTCCCGTTTTGAACGACCTGCAAAAGCGTTTCCACAAGCAAGGAGTGCAAGTCATCGGCATAAACGCCAATCTCTCCGACAACACCGAGAGCATCGCCAAGCACTGCAAAGAGTTTAAAGTCTCCTTCCCGGTGTTGATTGATAAGGAACAAAGTGTTGCGGATCTTTTCCAGGCACAACGAACTCCGGAAGCTTTCATTTTGGACCGCCGCAGAAAGATCCGTTACCGCGGTCGCATCGACGACCGTTTTGGCTACATCTACAAACGGGAAAAGTCCCGCCAGAAAGAACTGGAAGACGCCCTTCGGGAAATCTTGGCTGGAAAGAAAATAACGAATCCCGTGACGGAAGCGGTTGGCTGTTTGATCACTCGCCGCGACCGGTTGGCCAAACAAGGCAAGATTACTTATTCCAAACACGTGGCACGAATATTCCAGAATCGTTGCGCGGAATGCCATCATCCCGGCACTGCCGCTCCATTTTCTTTGCTGACTTACGAAGACGCAGTGAACTGGTCCGCGATGATCAAAGAGGTTGTGGTGCAAAAACGCATGCCGCCTTGGAGTGCGGACCCCCGCTATGGCCACTTCAGTAATGATCGCCGTCTTTCCCAAAAAGAAATTGATACTTTAGTTAGTTGGATCGATAACGGCGCACCACTTGGGGATAAAAAAGAAATTCCAAAAGCAAAGGAATTTGCTGATGGTTGGATGATCGGCAAACCGGATGTCGTGTTCAAAATGCCAAAAGAATACACCGTGCAAGCGACCGGGACGGTGAACTACAAGTATTTTGTAACCCAAACGAACTTGAAAGAAGATGTCTGGGTCCAGGCTGCCGAAGCACGTCCCGGGAACCGGGCTGTGGTGCATCATATTATTGTCTTCTACCGGGAGAAAAATTCTCGTGGCTTCCGCCGCTTACCTGCCATCGTCGGCACCGCGCCGGGTGAAGACCCGGTCATCTTTCCCGAAGGAACCGGGCGCCGCATTCCTGCCGGAGCCGAGTTGGTCTGGCAAATGCATTACACTCCCACCGGAAAAGTGGAAAAGGACCAATCCGAAGTGGGATTAATCTTTTGCAAAAAACCACCCAAACGAGTTGTTCGCGGAACCGCTATTCTCAACTTCTTTTTTCGCATTCCACCCGGAGCGGACCACCACAAAGTGGTCTCGAGCAAACACTTTTCCAAAGATGTAGAACTGTTGTCGCTGATGCCCCATATGCACCTCCGCGGCAAGGATTTCCAATACAAAGCTCATTATCCCAACGGCAAAACGGAGATTTTACTAAACGTCCCTGCATACGATTTCAACTGGCAGCATCGGTACCGTTTCGCCAACCCCTTTTTCATTCCCAAAGGAACGCGGATCGAGTGCATCGCCCACTTCGATAATTCGAGCGGCAATCCGGCAAACCCGGATCCAACTAAAACTGTCCGTTGGGGTGACCAGACTTGGGAGGAAATGATGATTGGCTTTGTGAACTATGTGGATGCCTTACCGAAAACGTCCGTCAAAACCTCCAGAAAATAAGCCGCTATCCATTCTTGGCAACAGCAAATGTTATTGAAACGCCGGAGAGGGCCGTCCCTGCCGGCACTTCCCCACACGAACCTGAAACGCCGGCGAGGGCGGTCCCTCGCTCGCTGGCGCTTCGGGTTAGTGTTGCTAACTTCAACTCCAAAAATCCCATTCTTATATCCCTTACCTAAAAAAAATGTAACATTCCTCCCCTTTTGCGGTAGAAAGGAGCAGAATACTAACAGGAGAAATCCATGACTGCTTCGCATTGCCCCAATTGTGGTGCCCCATTACCCGCCAATGCTCCCGAAGAATTGTGTCCCCGATGTTTACTGCAAATTGGGTTGTCCAATCCCGGGGATTCCGCCTCCTTCATCCAACTCACCATTGATTCGCCCTCCCCCGGTGGGAAAACGGAGCGCATTGACTTGCCCGAAAGTGGTTCTCCTATCACTCCCAATGAGAGGGTGAGTTATTTCGGCGATTATGAATTGGTGGAAGAAATCGCCAAGGGTGGTATGGGTGTTGTTTATCGAGCGCGCCAGGTGAGCCTGAATCGGCAAGTCGCACTGAAAATGATTAAAAGCGGCGAATTTGCGGATGAACGCGAGGTCCAGCGTTTCCAGGAAGAAGCGGAAGCGGCGGCCAATTTAGATCATCCGCACATTGTTCCGATCCACGAGGTAGGGGAGCATCAAGGCCGTCACTATTTCACAATGAAGTTGATTGAGGGAATAAGTCTCGAACAAAATGTTAATGGCCTCAAAGAAAATCCTCTGTCAATCGCCGAGCTAATGGAAAAGGAGGCCCACGCCGTACACCCCGCCCACCAACGCGGC
>CAZPPD010000544.1:0-4579 GCA_964588185.1 uncultured Alcaligenaceae bacterium
CGGTCCTCACTTTGGTTCCTCTGGAGAATATCCAAGCAATTGAATTTGATCACAAAGCCAATCGCGTCAAAGTCCAGGTTGCATCGCAAAAAGAACCCATCACACTGATCGGCGTAACCGGCTACATTGGAATCAACGTAATCGCCCTGGAATCCCAAACGGATCTGGGAGAACTCGGCAAAGCCAAAGTTAAATTCCTGGGCGGTGTGCGCAGAGGAATCAAGAGCCTCCGTTTCTCCTCCGCAAAGCCTCTTCCCAAACCCTCCACCGGCCGCCCGGCAGTGGTAGAGATTCCGGACAAACTGAAATCCAGCTACCAATTGACCAATGTCCAAGCACTGTACCGCAACTTCGACCGCACTTTTTCCTTGGAGCCGGTCTTATTCTTCGAAAAAAATATCAAGGCGGATCTTAATAGGATCAGCAAATTAAGCCGGGTAGGAGTGGGGCCGGCAAAAACCGGAATGGTCTTCAATGTCGCCTTGAAGAGCGGCCTGGAAAAACCTTTGGTCCTGGTCCAGCGTAAAGTAATGTCCAAGCGGAACTTCAAGATTCTGGTCGGATTAGTCGGCCAAGGACCGGTTGGTCACACCCTGGTTCCCGTGACAGCCATCAACCAACTGATCTTTGATCGAGTGGAAACAAAACCTCAGCCTAAAGAACCTGCATCGAAAGGAAAAGCAAAGAAAAATGGCTAAAGGTAAGTAATGGGGATCAGGTTTTGAGCCAGTCTTGGGAGCCGGATTCACAAGAATTCAGACATTCTGCTAATGGTCCCATTTTCTCCAAATCCTTGACCAATGTCTCCCATCTTAAAGCTGTACGATAGGAAATAAGAATGGAGTTCCAAAACCTCCCTCACCTACTGCAATTCCAAGCACAAAATATTGGCTCCAAAACTGCCCTGCGTCACAAAAGGCACGGTCTCTACAACGACCTCAGTTGGTCCGAATATTCTCATAAGGCGTTGGCCTGTGCAGCAGCTCTCCTGGACGCCGGCATTTCCCCGGGAGACCGTGTGGGCATATTCGCCGAAAACTCCCCTCAATGGTTGATTGCCGACATGGGGATCCTGAACGCCGCAGCCGTCAACGTTCCGCCTCATGCTCCTCTGACAGCCTCACAAGTACGCTATCAGTTGGCAGATGCTGGAGTCTCCTGGCTCTTTGTTTCCACCCTGGAGCAATATCAAAAAATCCAACAGATCCGTAAGGACCTTCCCCTACTAAAGGGGGTCGTTTTGTTTTCTGCAGAGAAAAGCTCATCAGAATTTTTCTCCTGGTCCGGATTTTTACAACGGGGGCGAAATCTGCTGCCAAAACTAATGCCCGAAATCCTCACCCACAATCAATCCCTCACATTGGAATCCCTGGCCACCATCATGTACACATCCGGAACAACCGGAGAACCCAAAGGAGTCATGCTGACCCATGGAAACCTCCTGAGCAATACTATCGCCGTGAGTAAAATCAGTACCCTTGGCTCACACTCCATCGTTCTAAGCTGGCTGCCGTTCAGTCACATCTATGCCCGCACCATTGACCACTACCTCCACCTCCTTTTGGGATCGGTGTTATGCTTGGCGGAATCCGCAGAAACCGTTGTGGAAAACCTTGCCGAAATACAACCCACCAACATGGCTTGTGTTCCTCGCTTCTACGAAAAATTACTCTCCGCGGTCACCGCCGAGGATTCTGCCGTCACCCAAAAACGCCTCCAAGCCATCTTTGGCCCCCGCATCGAATGGCTTTCCAGCGGCGGTGCCCCTTTGCCTCCCGCCATCGCCTATGCTTATAAAGACGCCGGAATCTTAGTGCTCCAAGGCTATGGGCTAACGGAAAGTTCCCCGGTGATCTCCTTTAACTCGCCGGACCGGTACATACTGGAATCGATCGGCCCGCCCATTCCGGGTGTAGAGGTAAAAATCGCCGTGGACGGAGAAATCCTTACTCGAGGTCCTCATGTTATGCCCGGATATTGGAACAAACCCGACGAGACCAAACAAGCGTTGCAAAATGGCTGGCTCTATACCGGGGATTTGGGAAAATTGGATGACGAAGGTTTCCTCTATATCACCGGGAGAAAAAAGGACCTGATGATCCTTTCCAACGGCAAAAAGATCGTGCCTAACCACATCGAAGGTCTTCTCCTTTCCGACCCTTTCATCGATCAGGTGGTAATCTATGGTGAGGGCAGAAATTTCCTGACCGCATTGCTGGTCCCCAACTGGGAGAATCTGAAAAAGGAACTGCAATTACCGAAAAACCAAACCCCACAACAACTATTTGACGCCGAAGAGTTACACCGGTTCCTGGAGAAGCGAATCCAAGTAAAATTGGCTGAGGTATCCCAAGCGGAGAACGTCCGGAAGTTTATTGTCCTACCCGAACCATTCTCGATTGGCAAAGAGGAGTTAACTGTTAGTTTAAAGCTACGCCGTTCCATAATATTCGAGAAATACCGCCATGAACTGGACGCCCTCTATCAATCGTAACTAGGGAACTTTCCATGCCCCCATTCCGCCCCAACATTCTCTGGTACTGCACCGACCAGCAACGCTTCGACACCATCAAGGCTCAGGGCAATCCTTACGTTCACACACCAACCATTGACAAGCTGGTGTCGGAAGGTGTCGCTTTTACGCACGCCTATTGCCAAAGTCCCATCTGCACCCCCAGCCGCTCCAGCTTCATGACCGGGATGTATCCCGCTCGCCTCCACAACACCCGCAACGGCAACGAAACCTTCCCCTCTTTCCCGCCGATTATCACTAAGCTGATTGCCGACAGCGGATATGAATGCGGTCTGATCGGCAAGTTCCATCTGCAAAGCTCCGGCAAGCGAACCGAACCCCGGATCGACGACGGCTTTACCTACTGGAAGTTCAGCCACGCCCCGCGGGATGACTGGCCCACCGGGCATGACTACGCGGAGTGGGCTCGCCAGCGCGGGGGTGATCTGGATGAATTGCGGAACAGTCCGGAACGAGTGCCCCCTGAGTTCCATCAGACGACCTGGGCCACCGAGCGAACCATCGAGTTTCTCCGCATGCCCAGACAGAAACCTTGGCTCCTCAACATTAACATTTACGATCCGCATCCGCCCTTCATTCCGCCAAAGGTTTACGCCGATCGCTTTGATCCGGAGAAAATGCCCGGCCCTTATTTCCGGGAGAGCGACCTAAGCCTTCAGGCCAAGTTTAGGGCAATCGACTTTCAGGACGAACCCCGCACTCCCGCCGGCCACGACGCCAAACGCGCCCAAGCGAACTACTATGCCATGATCGCTCAGATTGACGATCAGTTTGCCCGAATCCTGGAGGTGCTCGAGGAAAACGGCCAGAGGGAAAATACCGTCATCCTGTTCACCAGCGACCACGGTGAAGCTTTGGGAGACCATGGCCTGATCTATAAGGGATGTCGTTTCTACGAAGGATTGGTGCGGGTACCGCTGATATTTTCCTGGCCGGAGCATTTTGTTTCCGGCTTGCAAAGCCCGGCTTTGGTGGAGTTATTAGACATGACGGCAACCATCCTCGACCTCATCGGCTTGCCACAACCGGCATACATGCAAGGCAAAAGTTTGCTGCCCATCCTCAAAGGCGAGGCTCCTGCAAATCATTTCCGCGACTTTGTCCGCTGTGAGTATTTCGATGCCCTGGACCCCTACTTCACCGGCGGAACCGGAACCTTCGCCACCATGTACCGGGACACTCGCTACAAGCTGTCGATCTACCACGGACACGGCCTAGGGGAGTTGTACGACCTGGTAGCCGATCCCTGGGAGTTCAATAACCTTTGGTACAACTCAGAGTTCCATCCCCTCAAACACCAACTGATCCAAGCCAGCTTCGACGCTCATGTCCTTCTAACTACTGACGTGGGATCCAGGCGGATTGCTCCAATGTAACCAAATAATTCTAGCCAACAAGCACCATCTTACAAATAACAAATTCACCGTTTGGTGATTGGTGACAAGAACCGGCGAAGAAGTTCCTCTGGAATTTTCCGTTTGTTAACGGCCACCCAAGGAACCGGTCCTCAAAATTTGGCCGGACCCCGCGCATCAACCGCAATGGCGGCCGCGACCATTGGGGGAAATGTCTTCTCCTTAGCGATGGCCGGGGGCGGAGTGCAAGGAGGCCGCATTCACGGCTCTTCTGACCGCCGGGGGGCCTATCCCGTCGAAGATCGAGTCCTCCCTCAAGATATTACGGCCACAATCTTCAGCACCCTTGGGTACCAACCGTCCACGGAAATGCATGACAATTTGAATCGCCCTCTTCCAATTAGCCGTGGGGATGTGATTCGCCAATTGTTTTGAGAAAAATCCCTCCACCCGATTGTTTCGGGCTATCCTTAATAACGTCAAAAAAGGATTAAGCCGTAATATCGTCCCGCAATTATTACCCTTTTGAACTATTTTCTCCTGCAAACTTTGGCAGCGATTCCCCTTGGTCGCAAAATCCGTTATTCTGTAATTTCCCTTACTCTTTATCCAGCTTGCTGGTGACTAGGAGTTGCGAATGCCTGTTGAGTGCCCGATCTGCGGTTTGTCTTCGCAGGAAGAATCGGTTTGC
>CAZPPD010000545.1:0-4571 GCA_964588185.1 uncultured Alcaligenaceae bacterium
AGAGCGCGTCCTTGGTAAGGACGAGGTCATGGGTTCAAGTCCCATCAGCAGCTTTCTATCGGATTGATGTTTTACCGTCTTTTTAGTTGGCCTCAAACCATAACAACAGGCTAGATATTCTTCGGAGGAATGATGGCTAAGGATACGTTTAAAAGAACAAAGCCCCACGTCAATGTTGGTACCATCGGCCATATTGACCACGGCAAAACCACCACCACGGCAGCAATCGTTGCCCGTCAAGGGTACAAAAACAAAGTAGACAAAATTAAGTCGTATAAAGAAATCGCCAAAGGTGGTACCGACCGCGATGAATTGAAAACGGTTACTATTGCTGTCGCTCACGTTGAATATGAAACTGGAAATCGCCATTATGCCCATATCGACTGCCCGGGACACGCCGACTACATCAAGAACATGATCACCGGTGCCGCCCAAATGGACGGCGCTATCCTTGTTGTGGCAGCCAATGACGGTCCCATGCCCCAGACGCGGGAGCATATTCTTCTGGCCCGCCAAGTGGGTGTCCCGAGAATTGTCGTCTTCCTGAATAAAGTGGATACGGTCGATGACGAAGAACTCTTGGAATTGGTGGAGTTGGAACTTCGAGAATTGCTCACCAAATATGAGTTTCCCGGAGACGATATCCCCATTGTTCGCGGCAGTGCCCTCCCGGTTATGCAAACCCTCGGTAAGGACGATGAGGCCGGTAAGTGTATCGATGATTTGATGGATGCCCTCGACTCATACATTCCGGATCCGGTTCGTGAGCAAGATAAGCCTTTCTTGATGAGTATTGAGGACGTCTTCTCTATTAAAGGCCGCGGTACGGTGGGAACCGGCCGGATTGAGCGCGGCGTCGTCAAAGTGGGGGATGAGGTTGAGATTGTCGGCCTGCAGAAGGTAGCCCGCAAGACGGTTGTTACCGGTGTGGAGATGTTCAACAAAGCACTGGAAGAAGGGATCGCCGGGGATAACGTCGGTATTCTTCTCCGCGGTATTGAACGAACCGACCTGGAGCGCGGCCAAGTGTTGGCAAAACCTGGGTCGATCACTCCTCATACGGATTTCGAAGCCAATGTTTACGTGCTGTCCAAGGAAGAAGGTGGCCGTCACACCCCGTTCTTCTCCGGTTATAAACCCCAGTTCTATTTCCGGACCACGGACGTTACCGGCTCGGCAGTCCTTCCTGAGGGAGTAGAAATGTGTATGCCCGGGGACAACGTGAAGCTCAAAGTTCAACTGATGGAAGATTCTCCCATCGCCATGGATGAAGGGCTTCGTTTTGCTATCCGGGAAGGTGGTCGAACCGTGGGTTCCGGTGTAGTCACCAAGATCACCAAGTAGTTATTTCTGATCCATTGAATTATTTCTGGCATTCACATTTGGCTTTGGATGTGAATGCCGGATTGTTTAGAGTAAAGGGTTGGCAATGAGGGAATACGTCTGGCTGGAATGCACGGTATGTAAAGCCCGCAATTACCGAACTCCCAAAGAAACCCGCGGGGCGGATCGGTTGGAATTGAAGAAATTCTGCCGCAAAGAGCGAAAACACACCACGCACAAAGAACAACGCAAGAAATAACTTTTAGCTTTTTGCGATTGTTGGTACACTTGAATATTGGGCAACAGGAAAATTCTAATTGAAAGCGAGATTTAAACCCAAGTCAATCCCTTACTTCCTGAAGGAGGTTTGGCGCTAGGGGTGTAGCTCAATTGGCAGAGCACTGGTCTCCAAAACCAGCGGTTGAGCGTTCGACTCGCTCCGCCCCTGTTTAACTTGCAGCCGAGAGCAAGGATGTTAAGGCTTAGATCAGAAGACCAATAAAATATTTTTGCTTGGAAAGGACAGCCATGGCTGTGGCGGAAAAGTCGTCGAAGGAAAAATCAACACCCGGTGGAAACCCAACTGCCAAGTTAGCGTTCGCCGGCATTAAAGGATCTCTATTTGTTCTGTTTTCCTTGGCGATGCTGTTTGTCGGAATTCCTTATATCTGGGAAATTATCTTTCACCCATTCGTGGATGGTGCCGGCAACCGTTTGCACCCGCTTAACTTAATTCGGGAAGGAACTCAACTGGATATTTAGGATCCTTTCCAATCTACCTGTTTGTTGCTTTTTTGTTTGATCGGGGCGTTTGTCGGATTTGTTTTTGTCGGAAGCAAATTAGAAGGAAAACATCCTCTGCGAGGAGCCAGGGCGGGGGCTTTTATTTTTGCCGCCTATTTCCTAATCACCCTCCTTTTATCGTTGGGAATAGGAAGCTGGATAGCAAACCGGGGCGAGGGCAATGAAATATTGGGTTTAATTGTCACCGTGGCTATTGCAATTGGTCTCCTGTTTGTATTTTCCCGATTTGCTTTTTCCCCAGGGTTTGGGAAAAACTTGGTTTCTTTGGAAGAGCAAGGGTGGTTTCATCCATCGGCGTTTAAGTTTAATCAAGGGGTACGGGTTCGCCGGGGTACGTTGGTTTCTCTGTTGGTGGTCATTGGTTGCGGAATCTATACAGCGGTGATGACGAGATCATTTGGCACCGGCAACTGGACCATGTCGATTCCCGGAACGGATTATTATTTATTTATCCTTTACAACGTCCAATATACAGTTCCGCTATTCCTTCTGGCCTTATTGGGGTGGTTTACATGGCGAGTTGTGAATTGGCCGACCTTTGCGGATTTCCTGATCGCTACTGAAGCGGAACTAAACAAGGTTTCCTGGACCACTCGAAAACGCTTGTTTCAAGACACCATAGTTGTCTTGGTCACGGTGTTTTTGATGACCATGTTTCTTTTTATTGTGGATATTCTTTGGATTAAATTACTGAGTTTACCGGTTCCTGGTGTTCTGCAAATCGACCCCAAGGAGGCAATTGCTCGGCAAACTGCTCCGAAAGAATGGTAAATCCCTGAACCTTAGCAATTATCCTCCGGTCAAAATAAAAGATCCTGATCCTTTTTAGGGTTAGGACTTTTGTCGTTTGCCAGGGGATGGCAAACTGCTGATTCTCTGATGGTTTGATTATGATTGATGAGCGTGTTTCTTCTACAGATTTGAATTCTCCAGAAATGGAACCGGGTAATCCCGGCAGTTCTATACCCGAAGACGAAGTTCTGAAGGAGGAGGACCGTTCCCTCCATAAAGAGACACCGGAAGATGAGCAAAATGTGGACGAGCCCGAAAACAGGGTAGCTGAGGAAGAGCCAAGCGGTATTTCCGGTTCTTCAGATGCGATTTCGCAAGAAGTTTCTCCAAGTCAGGTGGAAACAACCGGGGCGAATGAAAACAATAGTCCCGATGAAGAGGCTGATGGTTCATCGGTTGAATCAGACGAAATTGAAACAACCGAGTTTGAGGAAGGTGAAGAATATTTAGGGGTTGGCGAGAACCACCCGGAAGTAGAAAAGCCTCATGAAATTTCGGAGGCGGAATCGGAAGAGTCCGCAGAAAAAGAAGAAAAAGAAGAATCTCCTGATGATGTAGAATCCTCCGACGAGGCTTTTGAATCAGAAGAAAAACCTGATCCCGGTTTAGTGGAAGATTCGGAAGAGGAAGAAACGGACGAAGGGGAAGAAGATTATCAAGTAGATGAGCATGGGGAAATAATCGAAGGGGATGAGGCTGAGGAGCCTGAACCGGAAGAAGATAATAAAAATTGGTATGTCGTGAAAGTCCAAAGTGGTCGGGAAGAATCTATCCGCGACGCCATTGAACGCCGGGTAAAAATTGAAAATCTGGAAGAATTTTATGGGGAAATCCTGATCCCGGTGGAAAAAGAAACAGTCGTTAATAAAGGTAAACGAGTTGTCCGGGAACGAAAGCTGTTTCCCGGATATATCATGGCCCGGGTCGAATACAACGACCAAATGCTTTACCTATTCCGGGAAACTTCCGGGGTTGGCGATTTTGTTGGTGGCGGTCCCAACCACGACCCTCAGCCCATGACCGACCGTGAGGTAGAGGTCATGCTGAAGAAGGCAGGAAAAGCACCCGACGAGGTTGCCGGGGAAGCCCCCACGCAAAAATCTCCCTACAGCGTTGGCGACCGAATTCGAGTCAAGGATGGTGTTTTCAGCGGCATGGATGGGGATGTCAAAGAAGTATTGGAAGCCAAGAACCTTGTCCGCATCGAGTTAGTGGTTTTAGGGCGGCCGGTTCCGGTGGAGTTGGAATATTGGCAAGTGGAACCGGTATAGAAATGGCCGGTCCTGATTTGTTTTTGAGGACATTAGGTTTACAACATGGCAAAGCAAGTAACGGGTCAAATTAAACTTCAATGCCCATCCGGAGCCGCCACACCGGCTCCTCCCGTTGGCCCTGCTTTGGGGCAACATGGGGTAAATATTGGGAAGTTCGTCCAGGAATTTAATGACCGGACCAAGGATCAAAAGGGGATCATGGTTCCGGTCGTGATTACCGTTTTCTCCGACCGGAGCTTTACTTTTGAAGTGAAAAGCCCGCCGGCGGCGATTCTTTTGAAGAAAGCAGCCGGTATTCCTGCGGAAAAGAAAAAAGGCGGGGAAGTCCTTCCCGCCGAAGAAAAAAATCGCGGTAGCGGAAAATACA
The DNA here is from genome assembly GCA_964588185.1 of uncultured Alcaligenaceae bacterium. Taxonomy (GTDB): domain Bacteria; phylum Planctomycetota; class Planctomycetia; order Gemmatales; family Gemmataceae; genus CAZPPD01. The sequence goes on from CAZPPD010000545.1 coordinate 4,561, forward strand.
AAGGCTTTACG
>CAZPPD010000546.1:0-4569 GCA_964588185.1 uncultured Alcaligenaceae bacterium
GGAAATGCAGTGGTTGCCCAATCGGGAGGACCAACGACCGTAATCAATGCCAGCTCCTGTGGAGTAATTCAAGAGGCATTACTTCATAAGGACTCCATTTCCCATGTTTATGGAGCCAACAACGGAATCTTGGGGGTACTCCAGGAAGACTTATTTGACCTGGGTGCCGAATCTCCCGAAACCATCGACGGCATGAAACGCACTCCCTCTTCCGCCATCGGTTCCTGCCGCTACAAACTGGGTAAGGACAAAGCCAAGTACGAAAGGGTCCTTGCCGTCTTCGAAGCCCACAACATCCGCTACTTTTTTTACATCGGCGGCAACGATTCCATGGATACCGCCGACAAGGTTAATCTCCTGGCTCAGGAGAAAGGGTACGACCTCCGAGTCATGGGAGTTCCCAAAACCATTGATAACGATTTGGTTGGCACCGACCATTGCCCGGGCTTTGGCAGCGTGGCTAAGTACTTGGCGACTTCCGTCATGGAAGCAGGCCGGGATACCGAAGCCATGTATACCTTTGACCCAGTCACTATAACCGAAGCCATGGGGAGAAACACCGGTTGGATTGCTGCATCCTGCGGGATGGCGCAACGGACTCCGGAAGATGCACCTCACTTGGTTTATGTTCCGGAGATCACCTTCGATGTGGAAAAATTCCTTGAAGATGTAAAGAGGATAAATAGCGAATTGGGCCGCGCTTATGTGGTGGTCAGCGAGGGAATCACTGACAAAAACGGGAATTATATTGCTGCTCAAGCTACGGTTGATTCTTTCGGCCATCGGCAGTTAGGCGGAGTTGCCTCGTTCCTGCAACAAAAAGTAACCGAAGAGCTTGGGCTCAAGTGCCGCCACAATAAATTAGACACCTGCCAGCGGAACGCCATGCACTTTGCCTCCAAAACCGACAGCGACGAAGCCTACCTGTGTGGAAAGCACGCGGTGTTGGAAGCTCTCCAAGGTACCACCGGGAAGATGGTAAGTTTGCAACGGCTCAGCAATGTGCCTTATAAATGTTCTCCCGGATGGACGCCGCTTTCCGAAGTGGCCAATGGGGTAAAGAAATTACCCCGCTCTTTCATGAATGAAGCAGGAACTCATATCAGCGAGGAGATGCGTTCGTACACGGCTCCTCTTCTGGTTGGAGAGGCACCCATCGAAATGGGACCGGATGGTTTACCTGTTTTCATTCGCTTCCAACGTCAACCCGTTGGTAAGAAGCTCCCCGAATTTTCTGTCTGATGAATGGGAATGAGCCACCAATATGGGCATAATGAAATTTTCAATGCCGCCGAATTTTCCTCTGGAGGAATCGCATGACCTCGATCGAGGATGCATTACCGGTGGTCCTGACGGCATGCCCACCCTTTCGGATGTTACCGTTTCCCCCCATGAATTGATTATCACCCGGGATATCGATGAAAGCGGCAGCCTTTCCATTCCCTGGCGGATAAAAGGTGCAGGTCAGATTATTTCCCATTCTGCTACTTTGATCGAGCGCGAGGAAGCTTACCATCTTCAATTGGAACTGTCGCGCGGCAAGGTGAACCAACTTCGCAATCAAACATCGGATTGGTTGATGGGCGGACTCAATATGCCGCCTGCCCTGTCCCAATGCATCAAAGATGCCACGCTTTCTTTCTGCCGTGCGGTTTGCCGGGACTCTGCTCAAGAAGTAAATCAACAGGCGGAAAATGCCCTTATCCTTGCCGGAGAGGCCGCCGACCAACTGATCCACGCCTATACCACTCAGGTGTTTCAGGTCCGGCAACAACGGCAGCCTCGTTTGGAAACCGTACTGGGTTGCCGGGTCGGTCCGAAGATCCCTCAAGGCGAAGCTAACATTAAGCTGCTGCGCTCCGGCTTTAACGGCCTGAATATTTCCTTTTCCATTCATGATATTCTTCCCAACGAAGGAGAATATCAGTGGGAAGCACATGATGAATTGGTAGAGTGGGCATCGAGTCAGGGTTATATCCTTTGGGGCGGCCCACTCATTGACTTTTCTTCCGCGCGGATACCCTCCTGGTTGTGGCTGTGGGAACGGGACCGCAACAAGATTGCCAAATTGCTTTCGGAATATGCCTTGGAGGTAATCGATCGCTACAAGAAACAGATCTCTATCTGGCAACTCACCAGCGGCGGCAATATTCCCGGGGTTCTTTCCTTCAATGATGATGAACTTTTGTGGTTGGTCCTCCAAGTGGGCGATGCGGTTCGCCGGGAATATCCCGATTTGGAGTTGATCGTAAGTGTCGGCCAACCTTGGGGAGAATACATGGCTGGGAAGGAGCACACGTATTCTCCTTTCGTTTTTGTCGACACCTTATTGCGATCAGGATTGCAAGTAGGAGCCATTGATCTGGAAGTGGTAATGGGAGTAAATCCGCGCGGGAGCTACTGCCGGGATTTATTGGATTTCTCCCGGCTGCTGGATCTGTTTGCTCTGTTGGGAGTGCCGTTGCAAGTTACCCTCGGCTATCCGGCGGAAACCACCGAAGATGAATTAGCGGATCAGGAATATAATTTTGAAGCAGGATACTGGCGAGGGGGTATTGATCCCTCTGTTCAATCCGAATGGGCAGGAGAATTTGCTTCCCTGGCCTTATGTAAACCATACGTCCGGGCCGTTCAATGGGTCCAACTATCCGACGCCCAGAAACATCAGTTCCCGAATTGCGGATTAGTAGACAAAAAAGGGAAAGCCCGGCCAGCTATGCAGAAGTTGAAGCGATTAAGAGAGAAGTATCTGAAATAGGGCCTTAAATTGCCCGGGCAATCAAAAATGTCAATGCCGTGATTATGGCAAGCACTCCACCGGCAGCAAGTAACCACGTCACCGGAAATCGATCCTGCTTGTTAGCAACATTCTCCGGCAAAGGAAGAATCGTCGGGCATAAATCCGGCGGCCAGGTCCCTTCCATTCCTTGATTGGGAGTAGTCTCCAGCGATTTTGCCGGCAGAGTTCGCATATTCCAGTTTGAAGAGGATTTCGGATTTGCCAGCGGTTCCAAAGTTTGAACCAGTTCCGTTGGAGTTTGAAACCGATTATTGGGATCCTTGGCCATTGATTTCTGGACCACTTGGATCATTTCGGCCGGAACATCCGATCGAAGGCTGGCGATGGGAACCGGTTCTGCCTTGGCATGGCGAATGAGTTTCTCTACGGTCGTCCCTTTTGGGAAGGGAACTCGTCCGGTAAGCAAAAAATAAAAAGTGCAGCCAAGACTATACAAATCCGAACGAATATCGAGCTTGTGCATGTTGCGTGCTTGTTCGGGAGAGAGGTAATCCGGAGTTCCCATGACTGTGTTTTGCTTGGTCACAATGGTACCCATCTCACCCGCACCATCCACTCCCGGAACCTGCAAACGGGCCAAGCCAAAGTCCACCACTTTAACCGTAAAAGTATTTCCCGTCCCTTTTTGCACAAGAATATTTGCCGGTTTGATGTCCCGATGCAACATTCCCATGTCGGAAGCATGTTGCAAAGCCAAGGCAGCTTGGCGGATTATCTCACAAGCCAAGCCTGGGCGGAGAGGACCCTGCCTGTTAACCAACTGATCGAGATTAGGACCGTCGACATGTTCCATCACCAGGTAATGGTGATTGCCCTGGGTATTGGCATCGTAAGCGGTGGCAATATTGGGATGGACCAACCGGCCCGCAGCCAAAACTTCGCGTTGGAAAAGCTGCCGGGCCTTTGCCGTGTTGGTGAATTTTGGGGCCAGCAATTTGATCGCCACCTCGCGATTCATGGTGCGATGGATGGCTTTATAAACTCGGCCGATGCCGCCTTTTCCTAACTGGTTCACCAAAAGATATTGACCGACAATCAATTCCTTGGCCTTCCCGGCAACAATCTTTTCAGCCTGGAAGCGAGTAATTTTCCCGGAGTTTACTAGTGTTTGAACCCAGTTGTCTTTTCGGCCGGATCTTGCCAATGCCTCCTTAATCACAGGCAATTCTTTGCCATCAAAGAAACCAAGTTCCTCAATATGCTTAAAAACAACTTGATGGTCTATGAGCGCACTGGACATAGTATTCGCCTTAGGAAAGGGAATTACGGGTTTTCCTAATTGTTCGAACTAGTAACGGTAGAGATCGGTGGGGAAATTTCGGCTTGGCCGAAAGGTGGGGAATTCCAGGTGGGTTGGTTTGATCTCTCTCTGTCCGTTCACCTATAAGACGACTTAAAGGAGCAATTCGTTCACGTTTTTCAAGAAAATAATATTCTTGTCGCCTGTTAATAGCATAGCCTCCTTTTCAAGTAAGCCGTGATTTTTAGGCCCCAAATAGGGACACAATTTTTCATCGCATTTTTTCCCTTTACGGATTAGACTGATATTGGAAATGAATATAAGTATTTTTGATCCCGCCTAAATCCCACCGATTATTCCGTGGAGTTTAATATGATCGGCCAAAAACAATTCAGCGGACTTATTGCGGCTTTCTTTCTTTCCCTTCCCGTTTATTCAAACAGCCAAGCTGCCCTGCCTGAAACTCCGGGGGAAATAGGCGACATTGTTGGGAATCCGGTAAAGCTGGAGGTTTCACCAAAGCAAGTGA
>CAZPPD010000547.1:0-4563 GCA_964588185.1 uncultured Alcaligenaceae bacterium
GGTACTCCCACCGGTGCCGGCTTGACCTCCGGTGATTTCTCTATAGCGTTTGGATTTAAATCAACCGAATTCGGTTCGGGTAATTTATTCCGGCTATCATGGGTTTTTGCTTTTGGGTTCAGGGAAAAAGGAACAACCGGAGCCGGCAGTTTTTTCTTCTCTCCCTGTGCCAATTCGACCGGTTCAGGAAGCGGTTCGTTTTCATTGGAGTGTGGATTGGATTGGTTGATTTCCTGATTGAGCAAGTCGCGGAATTTATTGGGATCTTGTTTGTTTTTTACAATCCCGCCTTCCGGAATATTCTCCGGGACCCAATTGTCCTTGGCAGTTTTCGGGGGGCTGGGCATTGGCGATGGAATCGGGGCTTTCGAATTAAAGAAGTCTGAAGATTTATTAGGATTTACCGCTTTTGGAAGAGAATTTCTCCCTTCGGGCTTTGCTTTGGAATTCGAAGTCTTCTTTTTATTCTTTTGCTGTTTCTTATCTTCGAGGGGTTGGGCTTCCTTCTCAAATCCGGCGGGCAAAATCTCCGGTGGAGAAGACGCTTTGTTGGGTTCTACAAAAGATTCCGCAAGAGCCTGATCCTCGAAAGCTGGAATTTCTCCCTTAATGATCTTCCGGGTGATTAATCCACCCAGCAGTATTAAAAAGGCACCCGCGACAAATAACCCTAGTTTTGTTTCACGTGTCATTTTGCCCCCTCCCTCCTGGAATTCTGAATTTCCTATTTTGCTCTTTCTGCCACCCGCAGTTTGGCACTTCTTGCTCGCGGGTTGGCTTGAATTTCTTTCTCAGTTGCCTGCACCGGCTTTTTTGTCAATTCCACCCAGTATTCCCGGTTGCGAAAACTTTGCTTCACCAGCCGGTCTTCCAACGAATGGAAACTGATGACCGCCACTCTTCCACCCGGTCGTATACACGATGGCAAAGATTTAAGCAAGCGTTCCAGGGAGCCAAACTCATCATTGACGGCGATGCGGAGCGCTTGGAAAACCCGAGTAGCCGGGTCTAAGGTCCCACGCCGGGTTTTCGGTCGCGGAACACAGGAGCGAACGATGTCGGCCAACTCCGTAGTAGTATTGATCGCCTGCTTCTCTCGTTCCCGGACAATGCGGCGAGCAATTCGGCGGCTGAAGCGTTCTTCTCCATACTGGTAGATTAGATCCGCCAAATTCCTTTCACCCATACGGTTGACCAACTTGCTTGCCGGTTCTCCAAAGGATGGGTCCAAGCGCATGTCCAAAGGGCCTTCCCGCAGAAAGCTCAACCCGCGCTCGGCACAATCCAGTTGATCGGAACAAACCCCCAAGTCGGCCAGTAAGCCATCCACCCGCGAAACATCCTTTTCTGATAGTAGGTCGCGAAGGTGATCAAAACTTGCATGTTCAAACTCAACGGGATCGTTTTTTAGCCGTGCTTTTGCCTGCTCCAGCATTTCCGGGTCGACATCTAATCCAATTACTTTTCCGGATTTGCCCACCTTCTCCGCCAACAATTTTGTGTGGCCGCCGCCGCCGACCGTGGCATCAATCCATACCTCTCCTTCGGATGGACAAAGCAATTCCATCACCTGATCCGGCATTACCGGAACATGAATGGTCCCTGTTTTGGATTCATCGGCCATGATGAGATGTTACACCTGCGAAGGGGGATAGTGCCAACATCATTATTTTAGGATGCAGGTGGGTTCCGAACGAATTTTGAATTGCTTAAGGCAATGTGAAAGGACCAGCTCCAATCACCTTTCCTCCCATTTCCGAAGCGTAAGTGAGGTACGCACTGAAAATATAACCGCTCGAAAGTCGGTTGCAAGTTTCTCGAAAGTTTTGGGTAAACTCTCACCGAAAACTTGAAGGTTTTATCCGATTATTTTCCCCGAAACCAACTATTCCTTACAGATCTTAACTTTTTGGAAATGTTCTCCGGTTGGGGGTTTTCAGAAAGGAAGCCATTTATAGGGATTATCGTGGAAGATAAATGTCCCCCATTGCGAGGGAGAATTTGAGTATATCTCTAAAAGCAAAAGCATTTTGGAAAAATTAGAATTAACTCTGTCTTTTTCCCGTCATTTTCGGATACTGAGGAAAACACCTCATGGATTGTTTGCCTATCAGGATGATTACTGTTAACCCGACTAAAGTTGTTTCAGTAGCGAGAGATTCTTATGCCCCCCACGTTAAATGAACGCGCCCAACGGCAAGCAGATTTTTTGGCGGCCAATGCCGGGTCTTATCGGATTGCCGTTTCCCAAAGCGAAAGCGGAGCCCGCATCATTGACTGCGGCGTCAATGTGCAAGGAGGACTGCAGTCGGGGTTGGGATTGATCCGGGTTTGTACTGCCGGCTTGGCGGATATCACTTTAGTTCAAGGGGAGGTGGCAGGAGTTGCCTCTCCCTACATTCAGATAATGAGCGACCAACCGGTGACTGCTTGCATGGCGGCCCAATACGCGGGCTGGCCGATTAGCGTGGACAAGTTTTCCGCCATGGGTTCGGGACCGATGCGAGCAGTACGCGGCAAAGAAGAATTATTCAATGATATCAAAGGGAAAGAAACATCTCCGGTGGCAGTTGGGGTGTTGGAGAGCCGCAAACTGCCGGACGAAACGGTGTTGGCCGGCCTCAGCCAGGAATTAAATCTTCCTGCCAACAAATTGACCTTCTTGGTTGCTCCGGCCGCAAGTCTTTCGGGGACCATGCAAGTGGTGGGTCGTTCCCTGGAAACTGCTTTGCACAAGCTGCACGAATTAAAGTTTGATCTCAAACAAATTGTCTCCGGATTTGGGTCGGCTCCCTTGCCGCCGGTGGGGACAAATGAACTGGACGCCATCGGCAAAACCAACGACGCCATCCTGTATGCCGGGCGAGTGGTCCTATGGGTAAACTCGGAGGATGACTACCTGCGGGAGCTTGGCCCAAAAGTTCCTTCCAATTCTTCGCCGGATTTTGGGGCCCCGTTCAAGGAGATCTTCGCTCGCTACAATCAGGATTTCTACCAAATTGATCCGGTATTATTTAGTCCGGCGGAAGTGGTGTTTCACAATTTAAAATCGGGGAAAAGTCATGTCTTCGGAAAAGTGGCCCCGGATGTGGCTAGGAAGTCTTTCTTCGAGGGGAATTAGAATTAAAGAGGATAAAAGTTAATTTCCTAGCCTATTCATCCAGATGATTTTGTTTCCCATTTTCATTCTAGCAGGCCGTGGTCCTTGAGTTGGCCTCACACAGTGTTCTGGAATCACTTCCTTTGTCCCCACACCCAGACTACTTGGTGGCATTATTTCCTCTTAGTCCAACTGGAATCACATATTATCCCAGCATCCCCGTCTGCTTTGCATAGGCAAAAACACCTCCCGCTTCGATGATAGGCGCAACCTCCCCAAGTGGTTTCAAGGAAAACTTGTCCCCAGTCGTTTTGTTTTCCAGGGTGCTGGCGTCCAAATCTATTTTCAGCTCGTCCCCGGTACAGATTTGATCGCATAGCCGGTCCACCGACTCAAAGGGGATCAGGTAACCTCCATTTACCGAGTTGCGGTAGAAAATCCGGGCGTAGAATTGGGCGACGACAGCCTTGATGCCCGCGGCGTCTAGGGCAATGGGGGCATGTTCTCGGGAGGATCCACAACCGAAATTCTTGCCGCCAATGATAATCCGGTAGGCCGAGACAAACTCGTTGTCCGAGCTATGGAACGGGATATGCCCCTTGGGAAGGCCCCCTTGGGCGTCGGGAACCCCGGACAATGCGTACTTGCCGAATTGTTTGTACTCTTCAGGATCAGCCGGATTGTACATCAAGTACTTTGCCGGGATGATCTGGTCGGTGTCGATGTTATCGCCGAAGACGTACGCTTTGCCTTCGATGATTTTGTCCATGTTTACCTCTTGTTTGTTCCTACATTACGTCTCGTGGGTCCATGATATGCCCGGACACTGCACTTGCCGCCACCGTTAGCGGACTTGCCAAGTAAACCTTGGCTTCCTTGTGGCCCATTCGCCCCGGGAAATTTCGATTCGTCGTGCTGATACAGGACATGGGTTCGTTCAAGCGGCCAAAGGTATCGCTGGGACCGCCCAAGCAGGCGGCACAGGAAGGTTCACCAATCTCCGCTCCTGCATTGCGGAATACTTCCTCCAAGGTTTGGCCGTTGAGTTTCTCGCTCTTGATTCCTTTCATGATGTCACTGGTTGCCGGGACAATAAAGGTGTCGATCTTGACCGACTTGCCTTTCATCAGTTCGGCCGCTGCTCGAAAATCCGTCATCTTGCCACCGGTGCAAGAGCCAATGTAAGCCCGGTCGAGCTTAGTTCCCTTGACTTCGGAGACGTTGGCTCGATTGTCGGGGCTATGCGGTTTGGCAACTACCGGTTCCAGCTTGGAAACATCGTAGGTCTTCTCGAACAAGTATTTGGCTCCCTCCTGGCGGTAAACGGGTTCGTAAGGCCGATTGCCGGCGTTGCGTTCATCCACAAACTTGAGCGTCACCTCATCGGGAGCGATCACACCATTTATGCCGCCGGCTTCGATAACCATATTGCACAGAGTCATGCGTTCTTCCATATGAAGCGC
>CAZPPD010000548.1:0-4550 GCA_964588185.1 uncultured Alcaligenaceae bacterium
GGCAACAAGGTGCCTAAATCCCTAGAAGAAATGCCAATTATCAAAGTAAAGTAAATAGGAATCTGTGGCTTGTTCCTTTAAACGGGAAGGTAAATGTCACTGGGGTGTTCGGATTTCTCAGATTCCATGGAAATAGAGTTTGGTCCTGCCGAAACGAAAACAGTACGCAACAAAATTGGTCCTCCAACGAGTTGATATCGGAGACGAATGATGGCGGAAAACAGTACGCCAACCGGCGGGTTTCGCATCCGCTTTCATCCACGCATCCTGGGAACACCTGCACCTGTATTTCCCGGATTCGAAGTCGACATTTCCGAATCCATTTCCGATAAGGAAAAGCCCGACGCCGTCTGGCATCGCCGCCGCGCCAGACAGATACTCCGGAGTCATCCGGAAATCAAAAAACTTTTCGGCAACACACCTTCAACGGCATTTTGGTGCATACTGCTTGCGATGACACTAATTTCACTTGCAACGCTACTAAGCAACCATGCATGGTGGCTAATTGTCATTGCCGCCTATATGATTGGCGGCTTAATCAACATCAACCTCTTCATGCTGGCTCACGAATGCAACCATAACCTCGTCTTCAAGAGCGAACCGGCCAATCGGTGGCTGTTTACCTTTACGTCGTTGCCAATGTTTCTGTCGGGCCATCATACTTGGTGGATAGAACATCATGTGCACCACAATGACCTGGGAGCGAAGAAAGACTTCATAAAACGCCGACGTAGCTTCCTGCTTCTGACGCGAACCAACAATTTCTTCGGCCTAGGCAATAGCCGTCTGCATCGACTGCTCTCCTGCTTTGCGACGCCGTTGCTGTTTCCTTACGCGCTAATCATGCTGATTGCGCAAGTGATGCGATCATTCATCGGGCTGCTTGCCTATATCTTTGGTTGCCTCTCACTTGGCCGGTTTGTCCCTGGCAAGTTTGTCCTTTCCATTCTTGCCGACGAACACTTGGTTTCCGGTTACGAACGCTACCGGCTGAAGCACTGGGCGGTCCTTTATCCACTCATGAGCCTAACAATGACAGGAATTCTCTTTTGGTTCGCCGGTTGGCAAGCAGTATTGTATCTGTTGATGAGCGCGCTCTTTACCACTGGCTTTTTGCATCCGCTGCTGCTGGGCATGATTCTTAGCAACTCACATTTTCACGGACACAAGCGTTACCAACCGTCCGCCTCGCATTACAGCTGGTTCAATTGGTTGACCTTCAATTTCGGATATCACACGGAACACCACGATCTTTGTCGCATTCCATGGAACGCACTTCCGGCACTACGCAAGATAGCACCTGAGTTTTACGACGACCTGTTGCAGACTCGCTCGTATACCAACCTGGCTCTGCAATACGCCTTCGGCAATACCGAAAGCTACGAACAGAATTTCGATTCCGAGGAGTATCGAAATCTTGCGATGACGGCTGAGGATCAAGAGAGACTGATCTCTTAGAAGTAAATTGAATGTCGGAGCAAGCATAGTGCTCCGGTGGCCTTTTGAACCGGAGTATCTACGAGGTTTTTGTTTAGCCTTCTCACTATACCGTCCCGACGGTCAACTTAAACTATTTTCCGCCTATTATGAGGGATTGGGATATAAATATATCAAACCTGTCTTCCACAGTTGGGACGGTTGGCTTGAGTTCGTTCGAGAAACAAGGGTATGAAATGTTTTCGTGGTTTTTACGCCTGCTAGGCAACCAAAGGGAGTCCTCAGTTCAGAAGAGTCCCTCTAAACCTTTTCGCCGCTGTTTCGGATGCGCAACGCAAGTGCTTGACCATGTACAAGGAGATGGTGATTGGGGATCGGTGGGTTGGGTTTCGACCGGAATACTTGGAAATGCTGGTTTCACCTGCGATCGGTGCAAAATTCACTTTTGTGGTCGGTGTAGCGGAACGAGAGCAGTTGGCTCAGACAATTACAGGTATCGGAAGGGGCACTTGTCGGTTGCCTGTCCTCAATGTAGTGAGAAGGTGAGTTCCCCTATTGTTCGATTATTTGCTTAATTAACGAATGCTGGATAGGCCAGAGGCCAAGGTTCACTCGCCTCCGCTCTCATGTTACTTCAATTGAACTTCCAGCTAACACATTCTTACGACCACAAATTCAGAAAGGAATTTACATGGATACATTTGAAAACGCCAGCCCCGCACAAGAGCAATCGGAAATGGTCGTTGCAAAATGCTGGGAATGTGGACAAAAGAAACTGTGCTTTGAAAAAATAGTTTGTTGTACGGGGACTCATATTCACACTTGCCACGAATGTCGAGAAAACCAAAAGAAGGAAAATTAATATGAAACTTTTGCTCTTGGTTATTTTGTGTCCCCTTATTGGCATCCAAGATTGTGGGTGCAAGGAACTTCTATTCTGCGAAATAAAAAATGACCAAACCTAAATCTCCATAAGCAAAACCATTTTTGATCGGCTTTATTGTATTTGGATTGATTTTAGGCGGAATATCTAACCTTGCGATTTGTGTTGGTGTATTGGGAATAGGTGGATTGAGTGCGTTTGGATTCTAATGTCTATGTCTGGCGGGGCGGCAGGCGGATTACTTGGAGGTCTGTGTTGCTTAATTTTTATTTCACCTAAAAAGCGAGTGTTAGACAACATCACAGGTTGGATTTTGGGAACGATACTTGCCGCTGTAATTGCTTTTATTGTCGCAAACGCAGTTTCAAGCCAATGGCCAGAGTTCGCAAAGATTCAAATGAAATTCAATATCGTGGCATTTCAGGAAGCTTCGGTGCGGGATTAACGGGATTCGGGTGTGCGACAGGAAGTAATCGATCCTCTCAAAACGAATAACCAATGTAATTTAAAGAACTCATGCCACCTAACAAAATGGGGGTTTGTTACCTTTGCAGAGGTCCTGAATCAGATGCACAAGCGAGGTTTCACCGTCTCGGCCGACTTGCTCTTCAACTTGCCACATCAATCGTTGGAGCAAATGAAACAGGACGTAGAGCAGGCAACAGCCATCGGCTTAGATCATTTAGGATTGTATCACCTCGTCATGTTTCGAGGTCTAGGCACAGAATGGTCAAAGGATGCCTCACTCCTAGCAGGACTGCCCTCAATTAGGATGCTGCGAATAATTGGGGCGTTCTACGCGACCAACTATTAAAAAACGGTTTTTATCAATCCACTCTGACGAACTTTGAGCGACTTGAGTTTCGAAACACTCCCAAACGTTTTGTTTACGAAGAAATGAGCTTTCAGCCCGACCATTTTGACATGCTCGGCTTCGGTCCGGGGGCTATTTCCTTTACTGCGGATGAAAAATTTAAATCCGGCTTCAGGGTTCTCAATCCGGAGATGACTTCGGATTATCTCAAACAAGTCGCAGAGGAGAACGGTGCCTGGAATCGCTACTTCGTTTACGATTCACGGGACCTACGGCGTCTTCTACCTTTTCCGGCGACTTGCAGGGCAGCGAAACCGATTGCTAAACCACGGATAGAATTTAAGGCGATTCCGCGGACGGTATGCGGATCCAATTGACGAGAAACCTCAATGACTATTTCTTCTTCATTGCCGGTCCAATCCCAAGGCCGGTTGGCTATGCGGCGGGGGCTCGAACGGTGACGGCAGTAGTACCTTACTTAGGATATGCCAGGCAAGATCTCCGTGACTATCCGGGTGATCCCCGCTCGTTTCAGGTAGTAGCCCGCTGGCTTGGGTCTCTGGGTTTAGACCGCTTGGTTACCTTGGATTTGCACACACCAGAGTTGGAAAGTGCTCTGCCTATGCCTACCACTCTATTGAAATCCGAAGAGGTATTTCTTCCCCACCTAAAGGATTTAAAAACGAGAAAGTTGGTAGTGGTCAGTCCCGATGCGGGCGGTTTAAAGCGAGCGCAGAATTTTGCACTTGCTTCGAATGTTCCTATTGCTTTGGTAGCTAAGGATCGGCCCAAGAAAGATGTTCCCAAGCCACTCGAAGTACTAGGAGATGTTCAAGGTCGGTCTTGCTTAGTGGTCGATGACATGGCAACAACCGGGCAAACCTTGACGGGTGCCGCGGAAACTTTACATAGTGCTGGGGCGGAGGAGGTTTATGCGCTTTTTACCCATGCCGTTTTGGCTCCCGGGGCAAAGGAACATCTGCTATCAAGCCGGTTATCCAAGGTAATTACTACTGACAGCCTTCCGTTACCTTCGGATAAATGGGTAGAGGTGGTGTCTATTGTTCCTTTGCTGGCAAAAACCATGGTCTCTCTATTCAAAAATTCAAACTGATTCAAGCCAGGGACATTCCAATGTTCGGAACCAAACTATTCACTATTCCCGGGAAATTCCAAACCGGCACAAGGATTGCACATTCATACGATCGGAAAATAAGACTTTGATGTAAAAAGAGGAAGTGGATTGATGAATCTTCCAGCTTGGGAACTGCTGAGCTCCGACATCCATTTGCTTGGTGATTTGTTGGGGAAAGTGATTCAACGTCTAGAGGGGAAATCCGCTTTCAACTTAGTAGAGGAAATCCGGTTGGGGGCCAAAAACTTTCGTAAGGTCCATACGGTAGAACAGGCTCGTGA
>CAZPPD010000549.1:0-2488 GCA_964588185.1 uncultured Alcaligenaceae bacterium
AAGGGATGGTGAAAGCGGACAAAGGAATTAACATAAGGCCGAGGTTGATGTTTTGCAGTGAATCCCATCAGTCTTTCGAGTTGTTGATTTGTCATTGGTGCCTGCCTGAAAAGAAACCATCTGAAATCCTAACTTAATGATAGGCCGAATCGTTTGTTTCCTAAATGATTTGTTCAGACACCATTCCCCGCTTCCCCTTCAAATAAAAAAGCGGTGGATGACTTGGGGGATCCACAGCAGCATCTCCTTGAAGCGAAGTAATTGGAAAATCATTCGCGGCTGTAATTGGATAGGTATTTTTCTTGGTCCAAAAATATGCAAGAAATTTCTTACCGTACCAATCCCCTCTGCCGCAGGTATTTCAACACAAGCTGGTCAAATGGGATCTGATTATTTGCAAATAGGTAAGTTATGCCTCGGCGGGAGCAGAATTCATGGAGGGCTGCACAATAAGCAGCAAGGTTTTGTTTGTATCGTTTCAGCAAGGGGGCACTGACGGTTATCTCAGCCGTGTCCCCATCTTCGATATCGGTGAGTTTCAGATCACCGACAATCTCCGGGTCTATCTCTTCCTGAGAAAGGATTTGAATGGCGTAGACATCCATTTGCCGGGCGACCAGATAGCGGAGGGCTTCCTCATATCCACCTTTGTCCATAAAGTCACTGAGTAAAACCACAACTCCTTTTCCACTGCATTTGATGCTAAAGGTTCGCATGGCTTGGCGGAGATCGCTGGGACCGGCGGGTTCCAGTTTCTGGAGGAAATCCATTAATCGCCACATGCTTCTGCGGCCGCGTAAGGCCGGTAGGCTTTGCGTAAGGTTGTCATTAAAAACCTCTACCAACACGCGGTCCATATTCACCAAGCCGACAAACCCCAAGGCAGCCGCTATCTTGCAGGCATACAAGAGTTTGCTGGGATCGCCAAAATCCATGGACAAGCTGTTATCGATGAGGACATAAAAATGGAGGTCTTCTTCCTCCATGAACAGGCGAATAAATAAGCGATCCAAGCGAGCAAACAGGTTCCAGTCGAGAAAGCGGAGATCATCACCGATGACATAGTTGCGGTAATCGGCAAACTCCACACTCTGCCCTTTGCGTTTGCTGCGTCGTTCCCCTTTCATCTTTCCCTGGAAGATTTTCCGCGACACCAGTTCGAGCTGTTCCAGCCGGTTGAGAAAATCTGGGTCTAACAAAGGAGGTGATTGGGTTTCTGCCATAGGCCGGTGTCCTTCGAAGATTTGCCGAGATTGGATACTCACCTCTAAGCTACCCGGCCATCATAACCGGTGCGTGTTGGCTTGCAATAAGACAAAACTTATCGTCAGCAAATTTACAACAATCCCATTTTCTTCAACTTGCTCACCAGGGTACTCCTCGCCATCCCAAGATCACGGGCAGCTTGAGCTTTGTTTCCGCCAGCTTGGTGGAGGGCTTGCAGAATCTTTTCTTTCTCCTGTTCTTTGTTTCTTTTTACCCTTGGGCCATTTCCTCGTGGGACCATGGTAGTGATCATGGGCATGGCTGCCGGACTTTCCCGTTGGATACTTTCTCGGCTGGAGAAGCGGATGGTTTTGATATCTTCGGGAATGTCTTCCGCCGTAATAGCTAGCCCCTCGACCAACACCACTGCTCGTTCAATTACATTTTCCAACTGGCGGATGTTTCCCGGCCAATGGTAGGATTTCAAAATCCCCATGGCGTCATCATCGATATCGATCACTCGTTTGCCGCAACGCTCGGAGGCAATCTGGAGGAAATGGAGGGCTAATTCCGGAATGTCCTCTCGCCGGTCCTTTAGTGAGGGAACCAACACCGGGAACACATTGATGCGGTAGTAAAGGTCTTCCCGAAAACGCCCTTGTTGAATCAGTTCTTCCAGATTTTGGTGAGTGGCGGCCACAATCCGAACATCGACTTTCATCGGCTCACTCGAGCCGACCCGTTCGATAGTTCTTTCCTGGAGAACCTTGAGCAATTTGGTTTGCACCTCCGGAGAAATATCGCCGATTTCATCGAGGAACAAAGTTCCCCCCTCTGCCATTTCGAAGCGGCCGACTTTATCACGATGGGCCCCAGTAAAGGCTCCTTTGACGTGGCCGAACAATTCCGTTTCCAACAGGGTCGGGGCTAAAGCAGCGCAATGCACCTTGACGAACGGTTTTTCCGCTCGGGAACTGGTTTCATGGATGGCCTGAGCCAAAAGATTCTTCCCAGTCCCACTTTCTCCGCGTATTAAGACTACAGCGTCGGTTCGAGCTACCTTGCGGACCATTTGCAGGAGGTCGCGGACCGTCTCGCCGTTGCCAACAATGCTTTGAAATATTCCCTCATTATTATCTGAGGACGCTATCTCCGAATATTCGTTTTCGGCTTCGGTCTTGGATCCATTTCCGTTCTCCGCTACTGCTTGGGATTCCTTTTTCGGCTCGGAGCGGGTGGAACGGGTGGAGCACAAGTGCGAAGGCGAAGAGGGCCGAGGTGA
>CAZPPD010000549.1:2498-4542 GCA_964588185.1 uncultured Alcaligenaceae bacterium
AAAAATGCGCCGTAGTTGCTCGGCAATTTTTTCGATTTTGGCTTGAAGCTCGGAGTTCAGCGTTTCAATCGTTTCGTGGCCTTCCGCATTTCCCAACGCCATGACGGTAATTTGCGTGAAGGCGGCCAATAAATTCAAATCTTCCTGGCGATAATTGCCGGTTCCTTTCGGGCCGAGAACCAAGAATGCCAAGAGTTCTCCCTCTTTGGACAATCCTTGTGCGATTTCCCCTTGGAGTTCCCGTACTTTCAGTTGCGCCGGTGTCAGGCGAAATCCATTTCGCTGGGAGAGGGTTACGGTTTCCCCTTTGCTTAACTCCTCCACCAAGGGACTTCCATTGGCAACTTCAACCGTTGCCGGGGCGGGTCCCACCCAACCGGCGATTCGAAAATGCAGGGGCTTGCCGGTGCGCAGGTATACGGCTCCGCGATTGACTCCCAACAAATCAGTGGAAGCATGCAACAGACGCTGGACCAAAGTGGGCGGGTCCACCAGTTGTTGAACGGCCTCACCCATGCGTTGCAAGGTACGGTCCAGGTGATACTTCTCCCGGTTAAACCGGCGGTCGAGGGCTTTTCGCAAACGATTCCGGGCTACGTCCAGCACGAGAAGCAAGACCAAGACAATGGTGCTGGCACGAATGGCTTCGGAAAGAGGCGGACTGGCGAAGACTTGATTGAAGATCAAAGTTCCCAGGAACAAAATTCCGTAATAAGCAATGCCGGCAAGAAAACTGATGAAAAAGTAATTGGCCCCGGAACTAATAATCTTATCCAACTCCATCAACCGGTAGCGGGTAATGCTGACCGTGAATGCGGCGGTCAGGAAAACCGATGCGGCAAACATTGGCCAGGTTGCCCCGCCGGCTCCGAAGTTATCCGGATAAAAGATGGCTAGGAAAAGAGAATAACCGATGGGAATAAGAGCCGCCACTGCACCGACCAGAATGCATTTTACCTGATTCT
This sequence comes from uncultured Alcaligenaceae bacterium, assembly GCA_964588185.1. Taxonomy (GTDB): domain Bacteria; phylum Planctomycetota; class Planctomycetia; order Gemmatales; family Gemmataceae; genus CAZPPD01. The sequence continues at coordinate 3,464 of CAZPPD010000549.1, forward strand.
TTTCCGTGGCATCATTAACGGTGAAGAAGCTGTGCAGTAATGCGGTTACACTGGCAACATACCAAATAGCCGCAACGCAAAGGTAAGTATAAATCGCCCAAAGCAGCAATCGAAGGGCCGGTTCGACCATTTCCAACGAGGTCGCCGTCATTCGGTCTTGGTAAAAACCACGCAGGCGAAAATAGCAGAAGAATAAGATCACCATAAAGGCCAATGGTAATCCGTAAATCCCAGCCAAAGTCCATCCCCGGTGTTTGATAAGAAATTGCTTGGGACGGGGAAAAACCAAATAGAAATGAAGCGTAACCGCTGGAAGCAAAACCCCGAAAATTATGAAGCCGACGATTAATTTGAGTTCGGTCAAAATGTAAGCCCAGTGATAACCCGCTATGTAGGCTCCCAGGGTGACTATACATAGGACAAAAAATTGCGTGGCAGCTGGATCATTCGGGCGTTTCCAAAAAACCAGGACTCCCACCACAAAAAGGACAGCCTTGAGAAAGAACCAAAGGATTGCCGGAACCATCTCATTGATTGGCAATTTTCCCAACGGGCACCAAGCCTTGAATACGATCTCCTTTTCCCCATCCATTCGGGAAAAGGTAACCAATACAAATAGCTGTTCTTTCCCGCTTTCTGTAATTTTTCGGGAGGCCCACTTTGGCAGCGATTTTGGATTGGATTCGAATTGTTTTTCAACGACGTCTTTGATTCGGGTTGGGGCGTGGAGCAGATCCGGCCAGGTTTTAATCGGGATGTCTCCTACCGCCAGAACTTTGTCACCCTGTTTGGGAAGAGGATTATTTTCAAAGGAAATAGAGCCTCTTGGAACTCCTCGAATTGAGGTGGTGAAGGCACTTTTGAGACCTATGTCCGATATTTGCTGAACATGAAGAAGGACTAAGACTGCATATCCGGCAACCAGAACCCCAATACCAAGAAGGATATTTTGGAATTTCAACCATCTTGGCACGAATTTGTTGATCAACATTTCCTAAACTCGGTAATTGATTTTCGGCGCCGAAGCGTCAAATTAATTCTCAGTATAAACTTACGAATAAACAAAATAATAAGAAATT
>CAZPPD010000550.1:0-4540 GCA_964588185.1 uncultured Alcaligenaceae bacterium
AAAGGAAGGCAGATGGGGCGGGAAGAAGGCCAGGAAGAAGGCCGGGAAGAGGGTAGCCTAACGGAATTAAGAAATGTCATAGAAATTGGTCTGGACCAACGCTATGGCAAAAAGAGTAAATCCCTGGCTAGATCCCTTCAGAAAATCACAGACATAACAAAACTTCGAGCCATTTACAAAGCCCTCTGGAAAGCCGAAAAGATGGAAGACATCAAACAGTTTATCTTGGATTCTCAAGGGAGTTGAACTCATTCCGATTGAAAACTCACCTCTTGCTAACTCATTTGCACTTTTCCAAATGTGTTGTCTTTTTATTGTTTTGCATTCATGGTGGTCCATTGTGCAGAACCTGTTATATCTTCCGCTTCTCCAATTCCCCAAGCCGCAACTGCGCATACTTCCCCCACCGGCTTAGTGAATCATGCCGGACATAGGTCTTCCAATGCGAGATGGCCTGCTGCTGAAGTCCCAATTGGTCCAACGTATCCGCCAGGTTGTAGTGTGTATCTACATAGAAGGGATTGATTTCCAAGGCCCGCTGAAATACGTTCACGGCTTCGGTCGGATGGCCGAGTTCCACCAAGACATTGCCCAAGTTATTCCAGGCTTCCGTTAATCCCGGATCCAATTCCACAGCCTGGTAATAACGTTCAACCGCTTGTTCCTTCTGGCCCAGCTTGTAGAGAATGTTGCCGAGATTAAAATCCGTTTGAGCATCCGGTCCCCCAAGCAATAATGCTTGGCGATAAGCCGCCGCAGCTTCTTCCAAGTTCTTCTTTTCCTCTTTGCGGTAGCCCAGTTTGAACCAATCATCGGCAGTCTTAGGCCCCGGCATTGCAGGAACACATTGAGCCTCGCAGTCTTCCTCAAAATCCAAAAGCCCCTGTCCGGTGGGGTCCGCTAATTGACCACTTTCCAGTCGGACGAAAAGTTGGCTGTCCTTCTCCACCACTGCGAGCTGGTTCAAAGGATCCTCCACACCCGGCAGCCACTTCCGCAGCTTCTCCAGGCTCCGCCGTATTCGCTCCGTTTTGACGCCGGCTTTCATGAATTCCAGGAGGCTTTTGGCCCAGCGAACTTGGCGGAAATCAAAGTAGTGGACACAATCCATCGTGTCCACGGGTTTGACCAGACCCAACCGCACCCAAGCCCGAATGCGTTCCCCGGGAATTTGCAGGATGTCACTGACTTGGGCGATGGTCAAACGCAAATGGCAAGTCGCCGCCTCAGTCCCCAGACGATTGAGGAAATCATTTTCCGTGAGGATCGTGATGGGAATCCTCTCTTGGAGAAAACGGGCTTTCTTGAGATTCTGGGTTAACTGCCCGTCTTTGCGAAGGGGCCAGCCATCTTGGCCTACTACCAGGAGAGTGGTGTTGGGAGTAACCGATTTGCTCCAAGTTCCCCCATACTTGTGAACTAGGTCGACTGCCTCGGATTGTGTCAGTGCGGCCAAGCGGCCGGTAAAGGATATTTTCTCTCCACAAAAAGGCTTGGTAATCATTACCGTGTCAGCCATTACTGGGATCCTCGTAGAGTTCTTCAAAGACCGGAGCCCGAAATTCTCCACTTTCAGTGCGCTCCATGTAGCTCACCTTACAAAAAAGCCCCGGGTCAATCCATTTGCCTTTGAGTTTACAGGGAACGATTGGTTTTTTCCGCAACCGCGCCCATAACAAGTTATTCAGGTATTCATGCATTTCCCGGTCGAAACCGGTACCTACTTTCCCTGCATACCTCAACTCCCCCTCTTCCTCGGTTGCCAATATCAGGCTGCGGAAATCATCTTTGCGATCCTCGGAAACCTGAAAACCAATAATCGCACACATGGACTCCCCGCCGCGTTTGATTTTAATCCAAGCATCCGTTCTTTTACCAGGGTAGTAGGGGCTTTTCAGCCGCTTGGCGACAATCCCTTCGAGATCCCGCTTGCAAGCGGATTCGAAAAAAGCTTTGCCACTCCCCACAACTCCATCGGACAGGACTAAACGGGGAGATTTCAACTCCTCAACCAGCGTCTTGAGCACACTGCGGCGATCTTCCAGCGTATGGTCCATCAAGGATTGATAGTTGGCGTAAAGAATGTCAAAGACCACATAAGTTGCGGGCATGGATTTGGCAAGATTTTTGATCTTGAAGGGAGTTTGGCATTGTTCTCGCGATAACAGCAGGTTGAAGTCGGATTTGTTATTCTTGAAGACCACCATCTCGCCGTCCAGGACTATCCCAGCCGGCAAATTTCCCAGAAACTCAAATTCGGGATAGCGAAAGGTCATGTCAAGTTGGCGGCGATTGACCAATCGGTACTTTCCGTCTTCGATAAGGCATAAGGTCCGGGTCCCATCCCATTTGATTTCGTAGAGATACTCATCGGAATCAAAGGGGTGCCCGGGTTTGCACAACATGGGTTGGATGAAATCAGGAAGTTTCGGCACCAGTTACTTCTGTAAAGGTCATCATTAAATTCAAATCACCTGTAATGTTATAATTCTGAAAGAGGTGCCCTTCAACGCCATTACCAACCCGGTTGCCAATCCATTTGAGCTAAATAAACAAACTATTCTGGAAACTCCGGTAAATTTTGGAAAAAAAATGACCATTCAAACTCGAATATTTGTGATCTTCCTGTCCCTAATTGTTTTCTTTTGGATTCTCGTGGCTTATCATTCTGCGAATCAGAACCAATTTGAATCACTGGCTTCAGCAAGTCAGCCCCATTTTGAACCACTGGTTCCGGTTAAGCAAAAAACCTTGATTGTGGGACGGAGGGCATCCCAAAGGGTAGAAACCGGTAACTTCGCCGGCCGGTCGGCAGCAAAGTTAGTTTGGCACCCCGGAGCCAAACCGTTACTGGAAGCAGTTTTGCCCAACCGGCCCATGCTTAGCGCCTTTTCCTCCGGGGTCGATCTGTCGATCGCTATCAACGGAGATGGTTTTCCCGGTTTGTCGGTTTGTGGGGTTCGGGTCATCGACGCCAATGATGAAATCTTTCAGTTTGGCAGACTCAAGTTGCCGAAAGGGCCAGGTTGGAAAGATTGGCGAGTTGACCTGCGCTCTCGCAAGGCAACCGACCACTGGGGCGGCCGGGACACGGGACGCAATCAGATCGACCCGCCGGTTCGGCTGCTCTCGCTTTTGTTTAAAGCTCCGGAAGGAAAAATCAGTGAACCTCGATATCTCCTGATCAGTGACATTAAACGCAATCCTTTTGACCCCAAAGATGTCTCTCCCGTGGTCCAGCTTCGCCCGGTGGCGGTAGATCTCAAAACGGAACTTCAGTCGTACATTGTTAAGGTAGGCGAGGAAAATAAAGCAACTTTTGTTGTGGCCAATCCAAAAGATCACAAACCGGTAGTTTTCGACTTCTTTATAAACTTCGAAACATTCGGCGATTCTCCAACTGCTCTGCACAAGAAAAACATTCGCTTGAATCCGGGCGAGTCGGTTGAAGTTCCCATCGGCAAACACCTCCAGCGAACCGGTTGGTATCGAGCACTTCCGGAACTGCGGGTTCCCGGCACCACAGCGATTGCGGCCACCAAACCGATTGCCTTTGCCTACATGACTCCCGCAGGAAAGCGGCAACAACACTCTCCAAATGATTTTCTGTTCGGCATTGATGCTCGTATTCGAAACCCCAAGGATCAGGAGTGGATTGCCAGGGCTTGTGCCTTGATTGGCGCGGACTACATTCGCAGCGGACGTGTTTGGACTAGCATTCAACCGGAAGCAGGCGACCAATTCGATTGGGAAAATCATGTGGGAATACTCAACATGCTGCAAAAACACGGATTGGCAACCCAGTACGGGTTGTGCTTTACACCCACTTGGGCCGCACGGGATTCCTATCGGGAAGAAGCCTGGAAACCACTCCGACCTATCCTGGAAGAAGCTCGCCGCAAGAAACAGCGCGGCAAAATGGGTGCTGTGTACAAGAAGTTGTCGGCTGCCCTGAGTCGAACTCCCCCACGGCTGGATGCATGGCAGAACTTTATCCGGGCAGTGGTCGAGAAAAACAAAACGCGCGGGGTTTTCGCCTATGAAATCTGGAATGAACCGGACTTATATGGGTTCTACAAAGGCACCACCGAAGAGTACCTGGAACTCCAGAAAGCCGCTTACAAGCAGATCAAAGCAGGTGATCCAAAAGCTCAGGTGCTTTCCGGAGGTTTTGCCACCCTCCTTGGTCATCATGGTCACCATGCCAATCCAAAGTTGATCGAGCGGGCAATCCTGGAAACTCAGGATCACTATGATGCAATCTGTATCCACCAACACGGCCGGTTTCCTACTTTTCAGCAAGCGTTGGATGGACCGCTGGCCAAATTGCGCTCCAAGCTAAACAAGGACAAGCCGTTATTCTTCACCGAAAGCGGAGTTCCTGTCGGTAGAGATTACACGCGGATGGACCAGGCGGCTGCGGTCGTGAAGCGAATCGCCTTTGCTCGTGCCCGGGGAGCCATCGCTTATTCCTGGTTTGTTTTGCATGCCAGGAATCGGCTCATGGATAGCTATTCCATGCTGGATGCCAAACAAAATA
>CAZPPD010000551.1:0-4528 GCA_964588185.1 uncultured Alcaligenaceae bacterium
CAAAGACAACACCCTGGTGCTTTTTGTCATCGACAATGGTTGGGTCCAACCAACTGCAGAGGATTTAAAGGGGCAGCGAAGAATCCCATTCATGCGCTTGCGAGGGAAACGCACTCCTTATGACGGCGGAGTTCGAACACCGGTCCTGATTCGGTGGCCCGGGCATACTCGTGCCGGCCGCTATAATGATTTGGTTTCGACCATCGACATAGCACCAACGGTTTTGGCCGCTTGCAATGTGCAAAAACCGCAGGAAATGCAGGGATTGAATATGCTTAATGCGGCAGCCGGCAAAGGGCGCCTCAATCGCAACATCGTATTCGGAGAAATCTACGAACACGATTGCAGCAAGCTTGGCCACCCGCGTTTGGATATAACCCACCGTTGGGTTCGCGAGGGAGATTGGAAATTGATTGTTCCCGCTCGCGGCAAGAATATCGAGCTGTTTAATATTGCTCGCGATCCGCACGAGAAAAATAACCTGGCCCGGAATGAGGCGAATCGCGTCAAGCAGCTTCGCCAACGATTGGAACAGTGGTGGACTCAACAGAGAGGGGAATAAGGTAGCTGGATCAGTTGGTAGCTGGTAGCTGAATTCGCCGGAATTCAACTACCTACTACCAAAGCAATCACTTCCGGATCTCAACTTTGGATACCGGGCGCATCCGTTGTAAAACCGCTTCGCGTAGTTTCTCGCTAAAGACTTCCTTTTCCAAGGGTTTTTCTTGCTCAAAGGTAATATCGCGTCCCTTTTTCTGGTCAGTGGTCAGAATCAGGTGAAAGCCAAATTCCGTTTCCACAGGGTCGCTTAGCTGGTATGGCTCCAAAGCAAAGGCTGCCTGGGCAAAAGGTTCCACCATCCGTCCGATTCGTGGAAACCAACTCAACTCCCCGCCATTTTTCTTGGACGGGCAATCGGATTCCTTCTTGGCCAATTCGGAGAAGGCAGCTTCCAAGGCCTTTATGCGAGCCTTCTCCCGAGTCAGGTTGTCAACATTTGCGGGGACTTTGGCCATGGCCTGGGCCACTTCATTTTGGATTTGTTTTTTCCAGGCGGCGACTTGGGCTTGGGCTTTTGCTCGAGCCTGTTGGGTTTTGGTTTCGGGTTTCAGCAGCATATGGCGGGCTCGTACCAAACTCCCGTCAAACATATCCTTGTGCTTCTTGAAGAGATCTTGCAGAGCAGCATCCGTGGCATACTTTTGGGTGAAATTCTCCCAGCGCAAGGTGTTGGCAATTTGCGTTTTTAATTCTTTTTCCGTCAGGAAGAGTTCTTTCAGAAGACTGTCTAAAGACTTCTTTTTCTTGCCCAGCTCTTCCTTTACCTGATTGAATCGCTTTTCCACTTCGGAAGGATCCACTTGGACCTTTAGTTGTTCCAGGTATTGGTCAATGAGTTCATTTTCAACCAGGAAGGTGATAAATTCCGGCCGGGCCTGTTTCCAACGAGCCGGATTCACCCGAATTAGAGCCCGGTAGACAGCGATTTCCTTGATCGGCCGGCCGTTTACCGTCGCAGCGATTTCCGAGTCTTTCGGCGGGGGTGGAAGTTTCGGCACGTCCGGCTTTTTGGCCGGTTCCTGAGCAACTACCATTCCGGCAGAACAAAAGAGAAGAGTAAGAAAACAATAAAGACCACGAATCCACATACGATCTTCCTTTCGCGGGAAAAAGGAAATTAATAACCAAATCTATTTGATTTTCGAAATCACCATTTTTTGAGTACCTTCCGCCAAATCTCGGTAGATTCTATCGAAAACGACTACTCGGCGAACAGACGAGATTTTTCAGGAGTAAAGCTGAGAAAAGGAGGAAAGCTTGGTTGAAGTAAGAGTCTAATCCAATTTTGGTTGCTTATTTTCACTTCCCTTGTTAATCATCTAATTCCAATCCAGATTACCAGTTATCTCGTCTTAGTAGGTGAGATCTCAAATGGATTCCGGAAACCAGAAAGTCGACAAGGAGCCGTATATGAAACCTGTTGCGTACCTTTCCCTTCTCACTTTTGCTCTGGCTTGTTTTCCCTCGGGTTTTCTCCTTGCCCAAGACCAAGATGTTCAAAGTTTAATTGCTGATTTGAACAAGCAGGGTAGGGAGCGCTTGCAAGCAATCAAATCTTTGGCTGACCTCGGCCCCAAGGCTTCACCTGCCGTACCAAAGCTCTTTAAGTTTTTCTCGGAATCGGACGAGGACCTTCGTTTGAATGCGGCAATCGCGCTGGGCAGGATTGGCAAAGCTTCCGTGAAAACGCTCACCAAAGGTTTGTCCTCAGACGATGCGGATGTCCGTTTCTATTCGGTTTGGGCATTAAGTTGGGTGGGTCCGCCCGGCAAAGGAGCCGCCCCGTCGGTAGTCAAGTTGCTTGCAGACGAAAACGCCGAAGTCCGCCGGAAAGCCGCCTACACCTTGGGAAGAATTGCTCCGGAACCCAAGGCAGTGGTTCAGCATTTGATCAAAGCGCTGGCTGACAAAGAAACAGCGGTTAGCCAAGCTGCGGCGAATTCATTGCCGAAGTTTGGTAAGGCAGCAGTGCCCGCACTTGTTAAGGCGTTAAAAAAGGATGGACCATCAAAAAAGTATGCCGCTCAGAGCCTGGGAAAAATCGGCGCGGAAGCAAAAGAAGCGATTCCTGATCTCAAGGAGATGTTGTTTAAATCAGATCCCGATATCAGCCGAATAGCAGCAAATACCCTGGCGAAAATCGGCCGGGATTCCATTCCGGTTCTGATGACCGCGGCAAAAAGTGACAATCAAACAATGCGGAGCCAAGCCGTTCTGGCTTTGCAGCAAATTGGCGTTCCCGCCGTTCCCCACATCGTTGATCTGCTGGACAAAAAATATGCCGTTGATGTCCGCCGCCAAGCGGCCCAGTTGCTGGGGGGAATGCAGGTGAATGACAAGATGGTGGTTTTGGGACTGGCCTACGCCCTCAAGGACAAGGACAACCAGGTTCGCCAACGGGCTTTGAATTCTATCCAACGCTTGGGGAGGGGAGCAAAGATGGCCGGTCCCTATGTGGCGGAGTTATTGGTGGACATCGACCCGAACATTCGGCGTACAGCTTTTTACACTTTGAGGGGATTGGGGTCCGACCCCCGGCCCGGGCTGAAGAAAGCATTGGCTCATAAGGATGCCAAGATCCGCATCAATACGGCCAGCCTGATGGTTTCCTTGAACATGGAAACCGATTTAGCCATTCCGGTTCTCGTCAAGGGATTGAAGCACGACGATCTGGGACTGCGAATGCAAGCGGCATCCACATTGGCTCGAAGGGGAAAACGGTCCGATGATGTCCTGCCGGTTTTGATTGCGGGACTGAAACATAAAAAGCAAAGTGTTCGCTTGCAAGCAGTCCAAGCGATTGGTCTTTTCGGCCCGAAAGCGGAAGCAGCTACTCAAGATTTAATCGACATTACTGATGATGGGGATTTTCAAATTCGCTTGCAAGCCTTGCGCACCTTGCAAAAAATTCAAGGCAACCCGAAACTGGTTCTACCGGCTGTCATTCGCTTGATGGGCGACAAGAACCAAATCATCCGCCAGGAAGCCTCGGCTGTGTTCCTGCGAACCGGCGAGGACGGCATTCCTCAGCTGGTCCAACTATTTAAGGCCAACAAAAGTCCGGAAATCCGTATGGCTGCTGTTCAGACCCTGGCTCAGTTTGGCCCTGCGGCCAAAGAAGCAATTCCGGAGTTGATATCTGCGTTGGAGGATTCCAATCCAGTGATTCGCTGGACGTCCGCTCGAGCTTTGGGAAATATTGGTCCCGAAGCCAAGAAAGCTTTGCCCGCTCTGGAAAAGCTGACAGAACATGCAAACACTGTAGTCCGGTCCAATGCAAAATTGGCGGTAGCGCAGATTAAGGGAAAACAAGAGAACCCCATCCAAATCAATGGCGTCCTTTCCAAAGGGGATCCATTCGATCGAGTGCGGGACCGGCGGTACAGCGTTGTGTATGTCATCAAAATGCGAGCCGGCGAGACCTACACAATTAGTTTGAATTCCAATTGGGACCCTTACCTGCGTCTGGAAAATTCCCAGGGAAGACAACTAGCCTATAACGATGACGGTGGGCGGGGTTTGAATTCCCTCATGCGATTCCGGCCACCTGAAGATGGTTTTTATCGAGTGATTGTCACCTCATACGGCCAAGGCAGACATGGGCCGTTTACGTTGCGGATTCACCATTAAGTTGGTAGATCGGATTAATACCAGGAAACCCAACCAGACGCGTAGAGGGAGGGCTCAGCCAAGAGCCCCCCAACTCCACGCGTCGTTTTATTCGCGGTCCATCAAAGTGAACCGTAATCCCGGGACTTCTTCCGACCCGCGGAGGAGTCTCCTTCGCGTCAAGGGTATCACTGGAATAGCAATGCCGAAACCTCTTGATTGGTGAGTCGATGGGTAAGGCAATGAGTAAGGTGGTTCAGAAATAAACTTTTTCGCCTCCGGAGTTTTATCATGGCAGAAGTTGCAACCAAGAAGCTGTTTGAAAACGACAAGATTATTCTTTGGGAAATGGTCCTCC
>CAZPPD010000552.1:0-4526 GCA_964588185.1 uncultured Alcaligenaceae bacterium
CGGGATCAGCTCCCGCCATGTAACCTCCTGCTTCAGTGTATTCCAAATCGCGGGCAGCCCCTAGATCCTGCTCAATCAAGTAGCCGGCACCTTCGCTAAGTAATCGCTTCATATCTTTTCCCTGAAAGGAAAAACGACCAGACTTGCCGGCACCCGTCGGGATGGTCTTAAACAAGTCTTCCACCAAATTCCTTAGGTAGGGCTTGACCTCCCGATAGGTTAGATTCGAACGCAAAAGACGGACTCCGCAATTAATGTCGTAGCCGACACCACCTGGAGAAATCACACCCCCTTCGTCCGGATCGGTAGCGCAAACTCCGCCAATACAAAAGCCGTACCCCCAATGGATGTCCGGCATGGCCAGGCTTGCCTTTTGAATTCCAGGTAGAAAAGCTACATTGGCTACTTGCTCCGGAGCTTGATCTTTACGAATTTGATCGATGAGATTTTCATTAGCAAAGATCAAACCATCCACGCGCATCCCCTGCTTGTAGCTCTTTGGGATGCGGTAGCAACAACTGTCTACTCGTTCCAGGGGGCCGTTGTAGGCACCTTTCGTCATGCCAAACTCCGATTAAATGTCCACAATAACTTCAGCCAACCAACCATCTGTTGTTTGTTCGACTTTGAGCTCATGGTAGGTGACAGCTTTCACCTCATGCTCCAGTTCATGGCGAGAAGGATCCAACGGTTCTCCCCAAGCTTTTGCTGACAGTCCATTGTCACTCACCTCCACGGTAAATTTCCCAAACAACACATGGTCGGAATCAAAATAGAACAATAACTCCTTCAACCAATCAAAAAGGAGATATTCAACGTCATCCGCCGGCAACTCCACATTCACTTCTTGATTTGGTTGAACCAGCGTAATGTCTTCCACAATCGCCGAGAACATAGCCTCAGCCGCTTCTTCAAAAAGAGAATTTAACTGCGAGGATTGAACGCGGATGCCCAGGTCGGCAGTATGATCAAAAAACTGGTACATATAACCAATATAGCAACATTAGTAGCTGAATTCGCGGGAATTCAGACCAGGGCAATTATTTGGTAGCTGGTTTCGTCCAGTGGGAGGATGACACACGCAATTAAAGGATTGTTCGGATTTATTCCATAAAATTTATTGCCTTTACCATTGCCCCGGCAATTTTTTCCAGAGAGGCTTGCGTAGTACAAAAAGGCGGCATGCTATAAAGCACATTGCCTAGCGGCCGAAGCATAACTCCCTCCTCAAGACATTGAGTTCGAAGCAAGCGGCCCACTTCGGCAAGGTAGCCGCCTTTCAAGGCAAGTTCTATCGCAGCAATACTCCCTTTTATGCGAACTTCTTTCACTTTGGGATGGTCCTTCAGTGATGAAAGGCTTTCTTTCCAAAACTGTTCCATCGTCTTGCTGTGATTATTTGGATCGTCTTTCATCATCTCCAAATTGGCCACTGCCACCGAACAGGCGAGTGGGTGAGCTGTAAAGGAATGGCCATGGAAAAAAGTCTTTCTGCGATCATCGGTATCAAAAGCTTGCACGATCCTCTTGGATGCCAGAGTGGCAGCCAACGGCATCATTCCCCCGGTAAGAGTTTTGGAGGCACATAGCAAATCCGGTTGAATGCTGGCCTCCTGATGCGCCCATTGAGGTCCGAGCCGACCTCCGCCGGTCATTACCTCATCGACAATGAACAAAACTCCCTGCTCCTGAGCAACCTCGGCAATAGCACCAAGTTCCGCCGGGGAATGCATCTGCATTCCTCCTGCACCTTGAACCAACGGTTCAATGATTACCGCAGCCACCTTTCCGTGATTTTCCTTCAATGTGTGGGCTAATTTTTCGGCACAAACCGGAATAATCTTCGTTTGGAACAACAGCGGCTCAAAGGTTCCGAAAAAAACCGGGTCCCTGCTGGCTGCCATAGCGCCAAACGTATCCCCGTGGTAACCATTCTCAAAGCCGACAAACAAAGTTCGCTGGGGTTCTTGGTGGTGACACCAGTACTGATAGGCCATCTTCAAAGCCACCTCAACCGCAGTGCTACCATTGTCAGAGTAGAAAACTCGTCCCCCCGGAAGAGGAACACTTCCCAACAAAAGATCAGACAAGCGAATCGCCGGCGGATGAGTTACTCCCGCAAAAAGAATATGATCATATTGTCGGATCGCCTTCTGCAATGCAGCAACCAATACCGGATTTCGGTGTCCATGCAGGATGGTCCACCAGGAGGAAATGCCATCAATCACTTTCCGGCCATCGGCGAGGTTCAAAAATTCATCCTGGGCACCAGTAGCAACTAGGGGGAGGTCTTGGGACCTCAAAGGTGTATAAGGGTGCCAAAGATTTTGCTGATCTTGTTTTAGAAGCTCAGCAACGGAAAATTGTGTCTCCACCTGAGGCATTGTTTGTTGCCCCAGAAGCTCCTGGATCTCATGAAACGTCTCCGCCTGATCTTGCGCCGCCTGCCGGATTCCGCCAGCATTCCATTCTGCCGGGAATGCCAGCGAATATACAGGTATCCCCTGATGATGCTGAATCTGTTCCATCGCATAGTCATCTGCCGGCCCAATCAAGATGATGGCACAGGGCGAGGTTCCTTTCTCGGCCAGAGAAATTAAACATTGCAACGTCCTGCCTATCGCACCAATTTCAGACGACGAAACAAGGACGGAGGGCAATTGAAATTCCTGCACCAAAGCTATTTGCAACTCATTTTCGTTTAGCGGAGAAAAGGGGCTCCCAAAAGTTTCGATGACTAGCGGTAACTTCCCTTGGGGTTTGTGACCGACAATTTGTTTGGCAGAAGGAAGAGTTATGTCCTGATATCTCGCTGCCAATGTTGGAGCGATAGCTTGTTCGAAATGGTGCAAGGGGGAAAAACATTTTACCCCAGGAACCATCTCCTTGATTTTCTCCGTATCCGAGGGTCCGGTTTCTAACGGTTTCCAATACGTGTACTGTTTGGAAAACAAACTTAGCCAGTACAGAGAAACCGTAGTTTTGCCGACATCCGTATCCGTTCCCAGGATGATGAAATCAGTCATGTTGTTTCGGTGAAAGGTTATGGATTACATTAACAATCGCCGCAGCCGCCTTTTCTACGATGTTGGCGCTATGATCCGCATGGACGGCGATGCGTAGGCGGGCGGTTTTTTCCGGAACACTTGGCGGACGAATCGCCCGGATGTCGAAGCCTCTTTCCTGCAATTGTAAGGCCGCTTGTTGGGCAAAAGAATCCCTGCCTAACAGGAGTGGAATGATGTGGCTGTTTCCAATCGGCTCCAAATGGTGTCTTTGGAGGTGAGAGCGAAATTCCCTGGTTCGCTGATGTAAAGCCCCCCTGCCCGCCTCATCCGCCTTGACTTTTTGCAAAGTCTCCAACCAATACAAACCTAGCAACGGCGGCAATGCGGTGGTGAAAATCAAATGCCGGCATCGATTCACCAGTAGTTTTTTCAGTTGGTTTGAACAACAAATATAAGCCCCCATCACTCCCAGTGCCTTTCCGCCGGTGTGGACGGTTGCCAGCACAGTGGGCCGAATTCCGGTTTTGTTAACCAGACCGGAACCTTGCGGGCCAAAGCATCCTGTCGCATGCGCCTCATCAATGATCAAATGAGCCTCGTAGCGCGTTGCCAAGTTTGCAAGATTTGCCAGGGGAGAGATAGCACCTTCCATGCTAAACAATGATTCGGTGACCACGAATAGCTGTTGGTTAGCTTTGCGTTTCTTGGATGCGGTCGCCAATGCGGTTTCTAAGTGGGCGAGGTCGTTATGGCGGAAGATAAACCGGTCGGCTTTTGATAAGCGAAGTCCGTCAATGATGGAGGCGTGGTTGTATTGATCTGAAGCGACCCAATCTTGGGGCTCGATAAGGGTTGACAAAAGCCCTTCATTGGCGGCGTAGCCGGAGGTCATCATCAGAGCATTTTCACTGCCGTGCCATTCTGCCAGAGCTGTTTCCACCTGTTCCCAGATTGGGTGATGTCCCCGAAGCAAACGAGAAGCCATTCCGGTAACAGGGAACTCCAGATGTGGTGGTAAAGGATTTCTCTTGCCGGTGCCGTAGCCCAGATAGTCATTGGAGGTGAAATCAATTCCCACGGGTTGGGAAAGAAAACGCAAACGTCCTTGGGATTCTAATTCTTCAAAGAGCTGGGACCATCGTTCAGAAAGGCTCATAACTTACAGCCAAGTTCAGTAAATTCGCATCGTCGGTCGCCGCTGAATTCCGGGGAATTCAGCTACCAGGAGTTGCCGCTGAATTCCGGCGAATCCAGCCACAAGATTATTGTTCCCTTAAAACAGGAAGGCCCATGGCATGGAAGAGGCGGGCATCGTCACTCGAAGATGGATTATCAGCCGTGAGTAACTTGTCTCCAAAGAAGATAGAATTCGCTCCGGCAATAAAGCAGAGAATCTGTAGTTCTCGGGACATATGATCTCGGCCGGCACTCAAGCGGACCCTGGCCCGAGGGAAAACAATTCGAGTCGTGGCGATCAAGCGGACCAACTCCACAGAATCAACCGGATTCGCATTTTCC
>CAZPPD010000553.1:0-4522 GCA_964588185.1 uncultured Alcaligenaceae bacterium
TTGGCTAGAATAAGGAAAGGCATTGGCGGAAGTTCGGCGCATTACCGGGATTCGTCCCCTATCCAAGTTACCGCAAGCAAAATTCTCCGTGACGGCAACCAGCAAACGGAATGGCTATCAGATCAAGAAAATGGTGTTAAGTCCCGAACCGGGCATTCACCTTCCGGCGTTGCTGTTTGTTCCCCTGAAAGCCAACGGTGATCTTCATCTCTATCTGCATGACCTGGGAAAACAGGTAGACGCAAATCCCAAAGGGCCAATCGAAAAGTTATTTCGCAAAGGCCAAACGGTTCTGGCAGTAGATGTTCGCGGCATTGTGGAAACGGATCCCTCAGGAAATAACCTTTGGGGCGGTTCTTGGGATGATATTCTGACCGCTTACTTGTTGGGCAAGTCGTATCTAGCCATGCGGGCGGAGGATATTTTGATTGCCAGCCGCTTCTTATCTCAGCAAGGCAAAAAGAAATCCACCAAGATCAGGCTTACAGCTATCGGCAAGCTAGGTCCACCTGCTTTGCATGCGGTGGCTTTGGAACCTCAATTGTTCTATTCCGTGAATATCATAAAAGCTCGGCCATCTTGGGAAGAAGTTCTGCGAGATCCGACAATTCGCGGGCATTTGGTCAATGCCGTCCATGGTGCTTTGTTGGCCTATGATCTGCCGGATTTGGTTCACTCGTTACCAAAAGAAGTGATTAACATTAAAGATATATCATCCAATAAATGATAATCGGGGGCGAAGCATGGCCAAGGCAAAAAACGAAATCCCGGAAGATAAGCTGGAACTGTATGAGAAGCTGGTTGGCACCAATCCCGAAGTTGAACGCAAGGGTGCGAAAGTGCCCTATACATCGCGGAACGGGCATATGTTCAGCTTTCTCACTCAAACCGGTACATTGGCCCTTCGGCTACCCAAAGAGGAAAGAGACGCTTTTCTGGAGAAATTCAAAACCAAACTCTGTGAGCAATATGGCACGGTAATGAAAGAATATGTGGAAGTGCCCGACGCACTCCTGAAGAAGACCAAGGAATTGAAGAAATACTTTGAGATTAGTTACAACTACATTGGCACTTTGAAACCAAAGCCGACTAGAAAGAAAGCCGCCAAGAACAAAGAAACCAGGTAGGATCAACCCTTGGGGAAATGGTTTACAAAGTAGGCTTGCCACTCTTGAATATGGGCGACCATGGCTTGAGCCGCAGCCTCTGGATCTCGCTGCTCCAATGCATCCAAAATATCCATGTGTTCCTTGAGGGCTTGCTGGAGACAATCGACGGTTGTCGTCAGCATGTTAAATCCCCGGTGCAGCAATCGGTAGCGGACAATATCCTGCCACAAGCGAGGGCTGCCGCTGGCTTTGGCAATGGTGTCGTGAAAGTCTTCATCAAAATCGGTCCACCGGGATACCCATTCCTGATTATCCTTGTTAGCGGCTAAGTCGTCAGCCGCTTCCCGCAATCGTTGCAGATTGGTGCGGTCCAGCCCGGTAGCCGCCCGCCGGCAAGCCTCTGCTTCCAGCAGTTTCCGCATTTCGAAAATGTCATAGACATCATCTTTGGAAAACGTGGCAATCACCGCCCGCCGGCCGGGGCTCTGATCGATCAAACCATCTTTGGCGAGCTGGCGCAGAGCATCATGAACCGGGGTACGGCTGACATTGAGTTCCTTGGCCAAGGCCACTTCGCTCACGACAGTTCCCGGCATTAGTTTGCCCGAAAGTATGCGTTCCAAAAGATTTTCGTAAACCGTATCTGCCAGGGTATTCCGTTCGGTCCCTGCCAACGTTTTGGTCATCGAAGAGTCCTGCCTTAGAACAGAAATGAGAAAGAAATTGCCATCCTTAGTTTACTATTTTTACGGCAAGGCATAAACCTACATTCCGCATTTACTTGTGCGGTCCACCATTCCTGTCAGCTAAATTTTTGTAGATCCACTATCATCTGAACAATGACACATGAAAACTGAGTCTACTATCACAGTTCCTCCATGCAAGATTGCATTTTTGTCTTTCCAGAGTCGGTCATGTTCTTAATAATTGTGGATTCTCTCTGCTGAAAAGGAGGGATCCCTTCTGCATTCCAAAAGGAATTGGTATTGCTTTTGGTTTCGGTCGAGCCGGTTAATCATTGTACGGGGGGAGGGCTCCCCCCGGAATTGAGATAAAAAGGCATCTAATTTCCGAGCACAATTCGGTCCAGGAACAACCGCTGCCGGTCCCCATGTTCGTAAAAATGTTCCATCAGGGTTTCGATGTTGGGGCTTACCATGCGGGTCCCGGTGTTTCCGTTCACTCGGAGTTTTACTTTCTTGTCGAAATCAATCATACCGGCTGCTAACCAGATGGTTAATTGATTGATGCCTTTGGTATGAACGTGAATTTGGTTGCCGGAAAAAATCCGAGCGGCCATGGTGGCTGGAAGGCGTTTGCGAGGATCCCATCGGTTGCCCCCGGCATTGAGATAGCGAGGGTCGATGCGATTGGTGGAAAGCCAGTAAAACCGGTTATCGATATTCCTCATGGTGCAGAATTCTTCTCCCGGACCGGAGCCTCGATTGACCACGCCCACCTGCCGCATGGGAAAACCGCGTTTCTTTCGCGTCATCCAGTCCATCATGCTTGGTAACTCTGCGCCGAACCAGTCTTTCCCCCGGCCTTTGTATTCAATGAACAGAGCCGGGTAATGCCAGCGAACCCAAGACTTGAAAAGCTTGTGATTGTCCTTTGGACTAAAGCCATTTAGCTGGCCGTCTACCGCATAGAAGGGCAGGAACTGAGCATTAGGTTTGTATGCCATAGCTTGAAAGCGGGGATAGCCGGTCATCGGCAGAACCCCTGCGAACTGGTCGGGGTGGCTAAGGCCGACATCATAAGCCATCATTCCCCCCTGGCTTGCTCCAAACAAAAACACCCGGTCGGAATCAATTTGAAAGCGCCGGCGGAGGTCTTTAATGGTGTCCAAAACCACTTTGTGTTCCGCCTCGGTATATCCGTAACGAGTAGCAAAGCCATTGGTCCAATGGGGGGCGACCAGGATAAAGCCTTCTTTTGCCGGCAGGTTGCCCCATTTGTTGATGATGTCGGTGGGTTGTTCGTTGCCGTCGTGAAGGGCAATCAAAACAGGGTGCGGGTGATAATGGTGGTAATCCGGCGGCAACTTGATGGTGTACATGTCATTGCTGCCCTGGATTTTTATGTTCATTCGCTGAATTTCTGTGGTTAACTTGTCATGAGGATCCGGCGGCGGTGCCAATTTGATGATCCGAGCCAGCACGTCGATTCCCAAGCTCCCATCCCGCTCCAGGTTTTGCCGCAAAGCCAGTGGCGATCCACCATTGTGAGTATTTTGGTATTCCTGAACGAACTTCCGCGCCTTCCACAATTGAAAAGCAACATCCACGTTTTCTTCGGCGGCATTATTGCCCACGACCCACCCGGTTATTGCTAAGGCTAAAACCTGCTCGGTGTTCAGGCTGGGTTTGCGATCCTGTTTCAAAGCCGTCTCGTGGATGCGGACGTGTTCCAGGAAAGTTTCCAAACGCTTGACCGTATCGTAGTTCAGTTCTGCCAGGATGGCGGACGTGGCTTCCACAAAGAAAGGCTGTCGCACGGTGGCTAATCGAGACGGATAGTTTTTCAGATACTCCCGAGCCTGGGTTAATTTCTGCTCCAGCTTTTTATACTTGGATTTGTACTCATAAACCTGGAGCAATTCCGTTTCGCTTACTGATTCAGGCATGCCTTTTTCGAAGAAGAGCTTGAGATGGTCTTTTACCACTTGGTGCTGACCAACCCGGACTGCCTTGATCAGATCATGGAGAAAGTCGAGCACCAGAACCTTTTTCATGATCTGGATCTCTTCGGCAATTTCCTTTTCCTCCTCTGAAGAATCGCCGTTGATGGATTTTAACTCCCGCAAAGCTCGTTCCTTCCAACCGGCCAATGCAAGGAAGCGAGCAATTTTGATCCGCCGGTCCACATCCGGGATTTTTTTCTTCTGGCGGTCGAAATGACTTTCCAACAAAGACTTCACCTGATCGGGTGTAAATTCCTTGGTCTTGTAGAAGGGAGCCCAAAGATACTTGAGGTCCCGCACTTGAATGAATTCCGGGGACAGGAACGTCAGCCGTTGCGGGATATTGCGAACGATTCCCACGTTGGTATTCAGGGTCACCCGGCGTTCCCACCGGGAGTCAAATTCCCCAATTTTGGCAATGCTCCACTGTTTAAACAACGGATAGCCGCCTTTGCGGCCGTAGCGTTGGATGAACATCCATTGCGGAATCGGCAATGCCTTCTCCTCCAGCACATCATGCACCTGGTTAGGGCTAAAGGTAATCAGGCGGCAAGGGGTTTCAATGGAGTACAAGGCGCCTTGAACCGGAACCGAAAATGCTCGGCCACTCAACCGGTCCACAATGTACTAGAGTGGTTGGAGAACCTTGGCTTAGAGGTTAAATCAGTACTTCAAAACAATCAGAAAAGCCTGTGCACTACTCTTCCCCAGCAGCATCAGCACTACG
>CAZPPD010000554.1:0-4512 GCA_964588185.1 uncultured Alcaligenaceae bacterium
AGATTGCTCACTTACGAGATTACTTTAAAAGCCCTTGGAGAGTTAGATGAATTTTTGGGCGTAATCAAAGTGAACGAGAAGAGCTTGGAATTAAAATCACCGGAAGTGTTCGATTCGGTTCATGTTGGTGTGCTGAAAACCTTCGAGCAATCCCCTTACAAACTGGCCAAGAAATGGCAGCAATTTCTGCATTCCTTCGGCGCGGCTACGCCTCTCCAAGGAACTATCAAAAATAACAATCGCCAGGCCGAATTTACCAGGCTGGATGGAATGTTGGCAATGCACAACCGTATGGTAAAGGAAAAACAGAATCCGGACTTTAAAAGTGCCATTTCCATCAATGGCAAAATGTTGGTCTTTAACACCTTGAAAGATTTCCAAAAGGCCAAGGAACAAATTCTGACTGCGTTTGAGAATCTGGAATTCGATTTGTTCTCCGCGGTCAAGACCGGAAATCCTCCCAAGGTTGATGTTCCGGAACCAAAGAAACAACCGCAAAAGAAACCGATGGCCCAGAAGAAACACGCCGCTGCCGGGAACTTCGTGATGATTCTCAACGGGCCGGAACGAACGTGGATCTCGAGTGGCGGCGCTTATCGGCTAAAGGCCACCTTGCTCGGCATCACCAAGGATGGACAATTCGTTCGCCTTCGCCGTGAAGATGGGAATGAGATCTCGGTCCTGGTCAGCCGCTTAAGTGATGCCGACCAACAGTTCATTCATCGCTTGCAAAATCCGAAACGAGAATAATCCCCGATTAAATAAATCGAAGTCGCCCGATTCTGTTCGAAACAGAGAGAGTAGAAGGTACGCAAATGGGGAGGACGGGCCTCCTGGCCCGTCAAGCAGGACCGGTCTCCCGGCCCGTCCAGTAAGGTCTCATCGGGTCCGGGAGACCCGACCTGCCAAATGGGTCGGACCGGGAGACCCGACCTACCAAATGGGTCGGACCGGAAAACCCGGCCTACCAAAAAGTTCAACAACTTGGGAAGGAGTTAAAATGCGTTTTCTCTTTCGATGTACTGTTTTAGGCTGCCTCCTGATGACTTGGGCTGCGAATGCTTTGGCACAATGCGGCGGAATGAGCGGTGGATTTGGAGGAAGGATTTCGCCTCAATTTTTCCAGAACCTACGTCGCCAACAATTAATGCGGCAGCAACAGATGATGCAGTTTTCACAGCGTCGCCAATTCCAGCTACGCCAACAGCAATTCCAACGGCTGAACCTAATTCTCCGACAACGGCAACAATTGTATTTGACGCTGTTGCGGCGCCGCCAATATGAGAACTACCGCCGCAATCTGATGCTGACTCGGCTGCTCCAGCAACGGCGGCAAATGTTGACTTTCTTGCAGCAACGCAAACAAATGTACAACCTGCGTACGTTGATCAACCTTCAGCGGCAAAAACGCTTGTACGACCTGGTTACCATCCGAAAACAACGAGACCTGTTGACCGGGCTTCTCAAGCAGAGGGAACAAGACAACCTTTATCGTCAACAACTCCTGACGTTACTCAACAAACAAAAGCAGCAGGAAAAACAAACGCAAATCATTGTCCTTCTCCTGAAACAGCAGGAGAACCCCAAGCTGCCCATTCTCAATGTGGCATTCCAAAAAAAGGATCAGTTGCAACAAGAAGAGGAAACCCCGGAGTTGTGGTCCCAGGAAATGCTTCGGGACAAGTTGCTCAACACCATCCTGCTCCGCGAACATGCGACTCACATTTCGGACAAACTTAAACGCGATGCCATTTTGCTGTCTTTGTCTCCGCTTCAGGACAAGCTGGTCTTGGAAGCGAAAATTCGCTGGGGTGCGGAATGGCGGTTCCAATTGGTAGACAGGCAGGAAGCGCCGGTTCCTGGCAAAAAGGGCGGAAGAATCCCTACTCACCTGGTTACCATGACCAGGCAAGCCAAGAAGTTACCCGATCAAGTATTGCGTCAGGTATTCATCAACAACTTGATTCTCAAGGATCAAGTCCATCAACTGCCCGATGACCAACGCCGGACCTCCGCCCAAAAAAATCTAGTTTCGGTGCAAAAGGTGTTATTGGAAGAGGCGAAGAAACGTTGGAATGACGACTGGGTCCGGAATGTAATCTTCGTGGACAAGAAAGAAGCCCGTGTGCAGGTTGGCATTCCGGATGAAATGAACCCGTTCCTACATAAACCCGGCAATCGTCCGGAAACGAGCCCTTTTGCTCAGCCGGTCCAAGAAGGAGAAGGGAATAGGTCTCCTAAATCTCCGAAAATAAACCCGGAACAGAACCCATTTGATTCTTCACCCGTGGTGACCAAACGAACCTGACGTTGGAGTTTCCGGCTTTCCTGTTTTCCTTATTGGATGAGAACCTCCTGCCTCGGGTCCAAAAAATAATAAGGAAAGCAGGAAAACCGGAAATATTTAGGGGGAACTTTCGGGCTAAGGGGTCAGATACATTAGCCGGAACGGCACGACACCGCTTTGGATTTTAGGTCTTTGGAAAGATTGGTGCTCTCAAAGGATCCAAAGCGGTGTCGGCCCTGATATTATTGGCCCCCGATTCCCAGCAAAGCAGCTAGCTGCGGGCCGAATTTGACGATCACTCCGGCAAACACTACCGCAACCATACTCATGAGCTTGATCAGGATGTTCAAAGAAGGTCCGGAGGTATCTTTGAATGGATCCCCCACCGTGTCGCCCACGACGGTGGCTTTGTGATCTTCCGATCCTTTGCCGTAGACGATTTCGTCGGGCTTGCCTTCTTTCACGAAATTCTCCGCTCGGGAAATGATCTGATTGCGGATGTCGGCGGGGATGGAACTTTGACAGTCATCCTTGTTGTCCAGAACATCTTGGGCAGTGGACTTTCCTGCGGCTTCTACAAATTTCTTGGCGTTATCCCAAGCACCCCCGGAATTTGCCATGAACACGGCGACGGCAAAACCACAGGTCAACCCGCCGGCCAGAAGCCCCATGATTCCGCCAACTCCAAGCACCAGACCAACGATGCCCGGAACGGCAACCGCAGTCAGTGCCGGGCCCACCATTTCCCGCTGAGCTCCTACCGTTGCAATACTCACGCATTTTGCATATTCGGCCTTGGCATTTTCATCCGTCAGCAAGTTCAGCTCGCGGAATTGGCGACGGACTTCTTCCACCATTGCTCCGGCAGCCCGCCCCACCGCTTTCATAGTCATGCCGCTGAAGACAAATACCATTAGCACACCAAGGAACATGCCCACCAGGACTTTGGGGTTCATCAGGTTTACATTGTAAAAGGTCATAAAATCGCCAAGGGACGCTTCGCTGACTCGTTGTAACCCGAATACTTCTTTAGCGTCTTTATGCCCTTGGCCTGCCAGTTTCTTGAAATAGGCATCTTGCTGCTCTTCTGTTGCAGGAACAGCTACGTTTTCATCTAAAACGTAAAGCGTCCCCCGGGGCTGAACTTTGATGTAAGAAGGATAAAGTTTGGTTCGTTCAAACTCTTCCACCAATTCCTTGTCGGATTCTTCAAAGGACAAGGCAAATTTGTTGTGGCCAATAGCGATCTTCTTGCCTTTTTCCATGTCGTCGTGGCTTTTGACATAGGCGGTCGCTTCTCGCTGAATGCCAATGCGGACTTCTTCGACAAACGCGGCCAACAAGGCCAAAGCTGTCAAAGCCGCCGAGCCGATGGCAAAACCTTTCCCGGTTGCCGCGGTGGTATTGCCCAACGCATCCAACGCATCGGTTCGTTCACGAACCTCCGGTTCTTGGTGGGTCATTTCGGCATTTCCACCCGCGTTGTCGGCAATGGGACCGTAAGCATCCGTTGCCAAGGTGACGCCCAAGGTGGCCAACATTCCCACCGCTGCAATACCGACCCCATACAAGCCAAGGGCAGGATATTGCAACCCACCGGCAAAGGTATAGGCCATGGTCGTGCCTATTCCCACAATCACCAATGGAGCCCAACAACACAGCATTCCCTGGGACACCCCCCCGATAATGGTGGTAGCCGGGCCCGTTACGGCTTGCGAAGAAATCCATTTGGTCGGCTGGTATTCGCTGGAGGTGTAGTATTCGGTGAACCAACCGATTGCCACCCCGGCTAATAATCCTGTAACAATACTGCCGAATACACCTGGCCATATTGCTGACTCCGTTCCCGGAAAAGTAATATTGCCTAGCACCAACCAAGTGACCAACAAAGCAGCAATCACGATCATGCCGCTGGCCCCCCAAACTCCGTAGCGCAAAGCCATCAGGAGGTTCGCTTGCGAGGCTCCCTCTTTAGTACGCACGAAATAGATACTAATAATGGACAGGGCAATACCGACCCCAGCCAAAACCATTGGGGCTACTACCATCTGGTATCCAGCATCCGGCTGCCGCAAAGCCACCGCGGCGGCTGCTCCTAAGGCTGCAGTTGCCAATATTGAACCGCAATAGCTTTCGTAGAGATCTGCTCCCATGCCTGCCACGTCCCCGACATTGTCGCCGACATTGTCTGCGATGGTTGCAGGGTTACGGGGGTCATCTTCGGG
>CAZPPD010000555.1:0-4511 GCA_964588185.1 uncultured Alcaligenaceae bacterium
GGGGCTTTAGTTAAAGCAGCTCATCGCTTCCGGGGGCATTATAGACAGGACGAGATTATTAGTTGGGAACTGATCAAAAGGTTGGCTCCCCAAATCTTAGACATTCCCCTCTGTGAGGAACGCTGGAGCTTTGAGGTCGATGGTCCGTTACCCGGCGATGAGGCAGGATATGCCAAGAGGGCTCCTCTCAAGATTGACTACTCCGACTGTACCGGGAATTACACCTACCTGACCGGAGGTGCAGACCTCAAACCAGTTCTTGAAGAAAACCTTTTGCATGCTCCGGCTTCTTCTCCAATCTTTGACATCGTAAAAAGAGTCGCTGTAAACGACATTTTGACGACCAGGAAAATCTTTTCCCCGAAACCTTTAGTACTCCTTTGGAGGTTGCAAGGTGCCAACCTCATCTTCTCTAACAATTGGTTGAGGTATCAGGATTATCAAGAAGAACCCGTACTAGTACGCCACAAGATACCTTGGCATAAAATTCACCACAAGGTGCTGGATGCAGTCGATGACAGTTTCAACACTGCTAAAGAGTTCGCCAATAGCCGGAATCTGCATAACCTCAAATCCAACAAACTTAATTGGAATAAAAACCTGCTCGCCCTCAAACAAAATCCCTATCCTGAAGACTCAGAACTTACCCGAGTTGTAGTTCCCGATTTGGATGAAGGAATTCCGAAGTTTCCCGATTCAGAACAACTAAGACATTACGATGCTATCGGGAACGTTGGGACCGCAAGGTGCACAACCGATGTAACCTTGCGTTTGAGTTACCGGGAAACTCAGGAGAACACCTTTAGTGGAAACAGACCTATTCTTTACATCCAACTAGAAAAGCATCAATTAACCGAAACTCAAAAATATGCTACAGGAGCTTGGATTGCTCTCGACGTGGGAAAAGTGAAGGAGTTACGCGGCTGTGGAATAGAGATTAATTTTGCCGCGAGGAGTCAGACAGGTATTCTGGGAAGTCTTTCCGTTTCCGCAGCTTGGAACTCCAAGAAGGAGACCAACTACCTGAAAACCATTTACATAGATTTCAACAAGAATTGGAAGAAACACACCATCTCGGTTTTTGTACCCCAGGATCTGGAGTTGGAAGCGAATGCGGAAAATGCACCTTTGACGGTCTTGATTCCTCTAGGTTCGTCCCCGGGAGAATTGGAAATTGGCAACCTGACCTATGTTGTTCACGGGGCAGGACAAGAAAATGCCGGCACTGGCAAGAAAAGATCTGTTAAGCAAATAGCCGGACAATATCTCCGGATCAACCACCTCCTGATTGATCAACTACAATCCCTGTTGGAAAATATCCAGGAAGAATTTGATGTTCCACACCAGGAATGGGAGGAATTTCTTAACGCATTTCAGATCACCGTGAACCCATCTCGGAAAGTCACCTTCTCGGACCTGATCAACTCCCGCAACACCTTGAGCGAATATCTCTCCGGGAGTTGGGTTCCTGCGGGTAATACTATTCATTCTACTCTTGGAAAACTCCTTAAGAACCTTTCCCATCGAAGAGAAATCGAACAGGAAGCATTTTGTATGGTCCCTAGCTCAATCCTGGCATTTTGTATGCTTATCCGACAAAGCGTTTACGATCGCTTCGGAATGAAACTCGACTCATCGACAACTGCCGATTGCAAAAAACCAGTTGCCGCTTAATAGGTTACTTTCAGTGATAGGAGTATTTAATGTCCCAAGAACAAGTTTCTATCTCCGACCTGCAAACCTGGTGTGAAACCGCATTGGTTAACAAAGGGGCAAGCAAAGAGGAAGCTGCGGTAGTTTTTGCCGATTATCTCGATGCAGAACTCCGCGGTCGTCACTCACACGGCTTTGTTTCCTTTGGCATTGCCTTAGGTGCTTTTCCTCAGAAAGGGAAATGGGAAGTCGCTGATCATTCCGGTTCGGTGTTGAACGTGAATGGCAACGGCAGCAGTGGTCATCTGGTTACCCGACAAACCATTGATATGGCACTCGAGTATCTGGAGGATCGAAAAACCTACAGCATCGGTATCCGCAACATCACCCGGTTTAATTGCCCGGGATCTATCGCTCGTTACGCAGCTCAAAAAGGTGCCTTGGCCCTTGTGCTGGAGTATGGCGGCAAAAATTTCATGGCTCCTCATGGCGGTACTAAAGCAGCTCTTTCCACCAATCCGTTAGGCATCGCAATCCCGGGCACTGATCCATTGTTTGTACTGGATATCGCTACATCGGAGCGAGCCATCGGCTATGTGCAGTTGGCCAAGTTGGCAGGCAGCTCCATTCCAACTACCTGGGGAATTGATGGGCAGGGACAGCCAACTACTGATCCCGAGAAACTCTCAGCAGTGCTGCCTTTTGGTGGCTACAAGGGATTTGGTCTGAGTCTGGCTTTCGAAATTTTAGCCGGAGCTTTGGTTGGGGTACCAATTGGCAGTCAAGGAGATTTGGCGAATCGAGGGGCCTTCATCCTGTTGATTCATCCCACTATATTCGGGCACACCAAGGAAACCTTTGCCAAACAAGTCTCCGATTTTCTTTCCGAGGTTTGCTCGGTACCACCGGCTAGCGGTACCCCGCAGGTTTTCTATCCCGGCCAACGAGGTGAGCAGTTATATCAACAAGCAGTTGCTTCTAACAGGATCTCCATGCCGCAAGAGGTCATACAAACCCTCCGCAAAGCAACTGGTTTCTCAGAGGAAGGTCCCTTGTCAAAAAGTGCTTAGGTGGTAAAAGAGCACACCTGAATACGGGTCAAAGCGGAACAGGAAAACCATCTGTCCACAGGAGGTGACAGGTGACTCTCGTAAACGGAGAAGAGAGCAATGAATAAACCTAGCCACCGCACACTAAGTTGGTGCCGAGGTATCGAAGCAGATGGAAGTTTCTCGCAAGCGAAACTATTCCGCCACCCGTCTCACCTTCTAAAGCGAAGTCAACCTTCGAATCCAAAGCAGGTAGTCGTAGTCGGAGGTGGAATCGCCGGACTTGCTGCCGGATATGAGCTGACCCGCTTGGGACATACCGTCACGATCCTGGAAGCTTCTCCTCAAGCCGGCGGCCGTCTCCGCACCGCTCGTTTCACTGATGGCACCTTTAGCGAAATTGGAGCGATGCGGATTCCGGATGTTCATGATTGTGTCTTGCACTACTGCAATGAATTCTCCATCCCCACACGTCCCTTTGTAAACTACAACCCGAAAGCATTCCTTTACCTGCGCGGTAAAAAATCACAGTTAGGGTCCGGGTATGAGGAGTTTTACGACCTCTATGATCTCCCGGACCATGAGCGTATGCATCCGTTTCAGTTGCTCGAAAACACCATGAAAAAACTGCTTGCTCCTTTTTCCCACCAGCAGATGTTTGAAATGTTTGCCGATCAATTGGTGGATGATTCCCTCAATGAATTGGATCAACTGACCTTCTTTCAACTGTTATCCCGCGAGCTTTCACAAGGTGGTGTGGAATTTATCCTCTACGCCAGTGGTTTGGCTCAATATCAACAGTGTTCTGCCAAAGCGGTCATCATTGATTGGTGGGGATTATTTAACTCCGGCCAATTCCAAATCGTAGGCGGCATGGATAAATTTACCGGAGCTTTTACCGAACGGCTAAAGCGCAATATTGACTATGACACCCGAGTGACCGAGGTCAACTTGCAAGGTGAGGTAATCTCTGTTTCCGGAATGCGAAGCACTGGGGAAAAGGTAAGTTATTTGGCAGATTACGTGATCTTCGCAACTCCCGCTCGGGCTACCTCACTCGTTGACTTCCGGCCGCCTTTGGCTAATCAGAAGCTTGAAGCTTTGCGAAACCTCAACTACGCCAGTGCCCATAAGACACTCATCCGCGTAAAGGAGCGCTTTTGGGAGTTGGAAGAGGGAATAGCGGGTGGTGGTTCCTTTACCGACCTGCCGATTCAATCGGTTTGGTATCCGAGCGACAACGCAAATCCCGTTTACGATGACAACGACAAACGAGTTGGCTGGACCATCAGAGATCCGGAGGTATCCCACTCTCCCGGAGTTCTTACTGCTGCTTATACCTGGGGAAATAATTCCCGCCTGTTTGCTTCCATGACGGAAAGTGAGCAGACAGAGACGGTGCTGAAATCACTCAGACAGCTTCATGGCCCCAATGTGGATTCCTATGTCGAAGAGGTGCTCCACTGGATCTGGGATAATGACCAGAATCGATGCGCTGGCGGTTTTGCTTTCTTTGGTCCGGGAGAACACAGTCGCTATCAGACCCAGCTTTGCCTGCCGCATCCTACGGTGGAACAACCACGTGTGTTCTTCGCCGGTGAACATGTGGCCGTTGCTCACGCTTGGATTCAAGGAGCCATTCAGTCCGCACTAAGCGCCGCCATCAGTGTTCATGAAGCTCCGGGTGTTGGCAGACAAGCCAAAGCAGCCTAGCTTGCTTTTTTATCTGGTTTATCCGCTCCATTCAGTTTAAATTAAGGTTTGTGTTTCAAACACCCCCCCTTTTCGCTTGATTGGCTTTTCCCTCCC
>CAZPPD010000556.1:0-4490 GCA_964588185.1 uncultured Alcaligenaceae bacterium
TTTCGATTTTCGAAAACTAGTTGGCTGGAATATTGAGAGGTTATCTGCAAGTACTATTCCTCAAAAAGCAGATTCTGGAAACGAATTTTAACACTGCATTTCTTTAGGTTAAATTTACAACTTGGTAAACCTCTACAAGAATATGTTCAAAACGATTCCATCTGACCAAATTTTCTTTAATAATCGACTTAGGGGTCAAGACCTAGCCGTTCCGTTGTAAAATCGATCATCCCCTGTACCGAAATCATTCATTTCTTGAGCATCCCCAAAAACAGTCACCGATTTTTCAGAAGAAAGAAAACTGAAACCAGCTTGCGTAGCGGGCGAACCGCTGCGCTGCAAAGAATCCAATCCCTTTAGATTAGAAACTTTTTGACTTCTCTCGCCTGAATCGTATTTATATCAAGAGGTTACAATAAACCCGCCTGAAAATTACTCCACGAGAATCCACTTTATTCGTGAAGGCTATTCCAATAGTGCAAACCTCTTTTGAGATTGCCGGCCAAACCTATCCCAGGATGGCTCCAACCACGGTGGCCGAACTCCAAGAACTGGTGCGGTCTTCCAAGGCTTCCGGAACAGCGGTTTATCCCCTTGGCGGGGGGACGCAATTTCACTTGGGCCTGCCGCCAACCAAGGAAGGTCAAGTGGTGGACATGAAATTGCTCTCTGAGGTAGTTGATTATCCCGCTAGAGATATGACCATTACCGTTCAGGCGGGCATCCGAATTGCGGAGCTGCAAAAACTTCTGGCTTCGGAAAACCAACGCCTTCCTATTGATATTCCTTTTTCCGATCAGGCGACATTGGGCGGAAGTATTGCCACCAACCAAAGCGGCTCTCGTCGCTTTGGATGCGGGACCCTGCGGGATTACGTCATTGGTATTTCCCTCGTAAATGATCAGGGAGAAGAAGTAAAAGGCGGGGGAAGGGTAGTAAAGAATGTCGCCGGCTACGATCTTTGCAAGCTAATGATCGGGTCCCTGGGCACTTTGGGAGTCATCTCCCAAGTTACCCTCAAAGTAGTCCCCAAGCCGGAATCGACCGCTATTCTCAACCTGGTTTGTCCCGAAAACGATCTGGACAAGGTGCTAGGAATTCTCCAGGAAACTCGAACGCGGCCAACGTGTTTGGATTTACTGAACCCCGCTGCAGTCAGACGGATGCAGGAACTAACCGGGGAAGACTTGCCCGAAAAGGCCTGGATATTCTTCATTGGTTTCGAAAGCAACGAAGATGCGGTAAAATGGCAAGTACAACAGTTGATAAAAGAGGTAAAAACCGACTATTCATTGGAAGTGCGAGTGGGTCACACGGCACAGCCTTTCTGGTCCGCCTTAGAAGGGTTGGGGAATATAACCAACCCTACCATCCGATTTAAAGCATCAATGCTATCCAGCCGGTGTGTGGATTATTGTCGTGCGGTTTCCCAACTGGAGGGAGAACCCATTATTCAGGCTCATGCCGGCAACGGCATTGTCAAAGCTCAAGTGACCACTCCGGTTCATGAAGAAAGCGGGGTAAAATTCATTAACTCCAGTCGTGATATTTTGCCGACGGGGCGGTCTTCTCTTACACTCGAGGCTTGCCCCCATGAGTGGAAAACGTTGGAGTTGGTTTGGGGGAAGGGCGGTTCGGATCTAGAATTAATGCGGGCAATCAAACAAAAATTAGACCCGGAACAGATCTTTAATCCCGGCCGTTATGTGGGCGGGTTATAAAAATATTGAGTTCACCTATGAGCATCGCAACCGAGAATCAAAAAACTTCACTGCCCATTGCCGATGTGAAAACATTTGATGCGGGCATAGATTACGAATTGTTTTTAGACTGCGTCCATTGCGGGCTGTGCACTTCAGCTTGCCCTACCTACGTCGAATTGGGCGATGAGAATGATAGCCCGCGCGGCCGAATTTACCTAATGCGAGCAGTCACCGATGGACGCCTGGATTTGACCTCCGAGGTGCAACGGCATCTCAATCTCTGCTTGGACTGCCGGGCTTGTGAGACTGCCTGCCCTTCCGGGGTGCAATACGGCCAATTGATCGAGCCGTTTCGCATCCATATGGAAGAAACCATTCAGCCCGAGAAGAAGTTGGGTCTTCTTACTCGGTTTTTGCTATTCCATGTTACTCCCTATGCCAATCGTACTCGTTGGGCCTTGGCTCCCGCCAAAATTATGCAATGGACCGGGTTGGATTGGCTTGTGCAAAAAAGTGGCGTACTGAATCTCTTCCCAAGGTTCTTTCGCAACCTCCATGACATGCTTCCCAAGCTGAAAGGTTCCCCTGAAAAGCTGCCGGAAGTGTTGCCGGCCGAAGGGAAGAAAAGAGCCAAAGTAGCATTGTTCACCGGATGTGCCGGGGATGCCTTTTTCCCAAGGACTACTTGGACCACTGCAAAAGTCCTGCAAAAAAATGGCTGCGAAGTTTGGATTCCCAAAAACCAAGTGTGTTGCGGAGCGCTTCACTATCATTCTGCGCGGCCGGAACCTGCCCGGAAGTTTGGCAGAGAAAACCTGGAGGTATTCTCTTCCCAAGAGTTGGATGCCATTATCGTGAATGCGGCTGGTTGTGGGGCCATGCTCAAGGAATACAACCATCTATTCCCAGAGGAGGGTGCGGTCTCGGAATTTATGGGCAAGATAAAAGACATCAGTGAGTTCCTGGTCGAACTTGGCCCGGTGCCACCAACCCATCCTTTGCCGTTAAAAGCCACTTACCACGATGCCTGCCACCTTTGCCATGGCCAACAGATTCGCCAACAACCTCGAACGCTATTGGAAATGATTCCAAAATTGGAATTGGCACCGTTGGCCGAAAGCGAGATTTGCTGTGGTGCAGCGGGGAGCTATAACCTAACCGAACCGGAAATGGCGGAGCGTTTGGGTCTTCGCAAGGCACAGAATATTTTGGATACCCAGGCCGAGGCTGTTTTCACCGGGAATGTGGGGTGTGTGTTACAAATTGCCCGTTACCTAAAAAAGCAACGCCCGGGAATGTGGGTTTCCCACCCGGTTGATGCCTTGTGGGCAAGTTACAGCGGAGATTATCCACCGGAGATTCGGTCCAAAATAGAAAGCTAAGGGAATGTGGCAAATTCTCAAAGGACTTGGCTTTCAGGCAAAACGCAGAAGATACAAAATGGCAGGGGCGAGTCTGCCACCCAAAATATCCGGCAAATTCCAAAATCCACTGGGAACACCTGTTATCGCCTGTTCCGGCTAGGAAGATAGGCCGAGAATGGTTAGAATATCTTTTGCTTTAATCCTGGAGATGCCCGAACGAATTATTACCCGGCAATTCAATCTGTCTTGGCAACTCCAACCTCTTTGAGATATTTTCTGGTCCCAAACCAGCCTGAGAGAGGAGAAACTAACCTTGTCAGTTAGCGTTCAATGCCCTTCGTGTAATGTTCTTGTGCAAGTGCAAGATGAACATCTCGGCAAACAAGTAAAATGCGGGCAATGTTCGGAGATTTTTACTGCCACCGCTGAACCGGAAGAAGTCTCCGAGGAGGATTTTCTTGCCGACGATGAAGAATTGGATTTTGATATCGAGTTCGATGGTCCCGGTGCAGCCGCCTTGGAAAAAGAGACGCAGGAATTGGAGGAAGAAGAACCCGAAGAACCAACTCTCGGAACGGACCCGGAAAGCATTCACGGTTTGTACCGGCTGGACATCGGCAGTGCCACCAGTGTGGGAATGGTCCGTGAGCGCAATGAAGACAGTTATTTGGTGCAACATCTCGCTTGGTCCAACCAAGAAACCCGACGGGAAGCCGCATTGGTGGTCGTCGCGGACGGCATGGGCGGTTACGAAGCGGGCGACCGGGCAAGTAAAATGACCATCCAGATTGTCGGTTCCACTCTGGCACCCCATCTTGCTGGATTTATGCAGAACGATCAGATTCCCGGGGAAGATTTTTCCTCCGAAGCAAAAATCATGGAAGGAATTAAATCTGCTAATTCCCAAGTCCACCAAGAAGGCACTACCAATCCCGATTGCAAAGGCATGGGTTCGACCGTTGCGGTTCTGCTCGCTTATGACGGCAAGCTGGAGATCGGCCATGTTGGTGATTGCCGTGTTTACCATTTCCGGGATGGCAATTTAACCCAGGTTACCAAGGACCAAACTCTCGTAGCCAGAATGGTAGAGCTTGGCCAACTCACCGAAGAAGAAGCAGAATCCAATCCGGCCGCCAACGAGGTCACTCAAGCAATCGGCAAAAAAGCGGATATCAGTCCCGGGTATTACAAACAGGACCTGAAGCCGGGAGACTGGT
Organism: uncultured Alcaligenaceae bacterium; assembly: GCA_964588185.1. Classification (GTDB taxonomy): domain Bacteria; phylum Planctomycetota; class Planctomycetia; order Gemmatales; family Gemmataceae; genus CAZPPD01. The sequence continues at coordinate 4,285 of CAZPPD010000556.1, forward strand.
TAATCGTGGCTTGCGACGGACTGCACGCTCATGTTAACAAGTCGGTGTTGGCGGATACCCTGGCTGCTGCTCCCTCATCTGCTGCCCAGACAGCCCATTATCTGGTAGATCTGGCCAACTTCCATGGGGGGACGGACAACTGCACGGTTGTGGCGGTTCGATGTTATTTGATGCTGTGTATGACTGAGACACACCGGAACATTTTG
>CAZPPD010000557.1:0-4482 GCA_964588185.1 uncultured Alcaligenaceae bacterium
GTAGCTCGCCAGGCTCATAACCTGGAGGTCGCAGGTTCAAATCCTGCCCCCGGAACTTGAAGAAGCTGCCCCGTTTTTTGTGGTTATTACTTGGAACGAGGTCGGCGAAAGATTAATTCCCAGAGGATTACTACCTTCTGGGAATCGTTAATTCATCGAGGTGTTTGTGAAATGCAATACCGTGCGAAGCACCGCTTTGCGGATTCGGCAGCCCATAAAGTAAGGCCATTCGCGACGCTGGTTCGTGGCCATGCCGCCGACGAGGCTTTGGAACTTTTGCGCTTTTTGCCCAACAAAGGAGCCCGTTTGCTGGAGCAGGTGTTGAAAAGCGCCATAGGCAACGCGGAAGACCAAGGTGCTCGGGATTCGACGGAGTTGGTCGTCAGTGAATCCCGGGTCGATGAAGGGCCGATACTCAAACGCTACCAACCCCGGGCGCGTGGCTCGGCATTCCCGATTAAAAAGCGAATGTGCCACATCATCGTGACGCTATCCGATGAAGAAGCGGAAGAGGAAGACTAAGGCAAAATTGACTTCGGTCATCAGTACTAGTTGAGAGAAATCTTATGGGTCAAAAAGTTCGGCCAATCGGTTTTCGCACCGGCATTATGGAAGACTGGAAAAGCCGCTGGTTTGCCGGCAAGCAGGATTTCTCCGACCTTTTGGTCGAAGACAAGAAAATCCGCAATGCCATCAAAAAGAAGTATGGCAAATCGGGTATCTCCAAGATTCAAATCGAGCGAACGCGGGAAAAAGTAACCGTTTTCATCTGGTCCGCTCGGGTAGGTATGATCATCGGCAAAAAAGGTGGTGAGATCGACAAGCTAACCAAAGAGATGGAAAATCTCACCTCGCGGCGAATTGAAATAAAAACCATGGAGGTTTCCCGGCCGGAGATTGATGCTCAGTTAGTTGCAGAAGATATTGCCGAGCAATTAGAAAAGCGGCAAAGTTTCCGCCGCACCATGAAGCGTTCCATGGACCAAACAATGGAAGCCGGTGCCAAAGGCGTAAAAATTCAACTTTCGGGCCGGCTTGGTGGAGCGGAAATGGCCCGGATGGAGCGAGTGGTTTCCGGCAGTATTCCCCTTTCCACTCTGCGAGCGAAAATTGGTTATGGATTTACCGAGGCCCGGACGGCCCAAGGAAATATCGGAATCAAAGTCTGGATTAACAACGGGGATTATCTGAACCCCGAGGAGGATATCGATGCCCCTAATGCCCAAAAGAGTAAAGTTTCGAAAAAGCCAAAGAGGAAAAATTAAGGGCAATGCCACGCGCGGCAACACTGTCGTCTTCGGCGAATACGGCTTGCAAGCGACCGAACCCGGTTGGTTGAGTGCCCAGCAAATTGAAGCTGCTCGTATTACCGTGACTCATGCCGTTCGCGGCGGTTCCGGGCGTCTTTATATTCGGGTGTTTCCGCACAAACCCATTACCTCCATCCCCGCCGAAACCCGGATGGGAAAGGGGAAAGGGGAGCCCGAGTTTTGGGCCGCAGTCATCAAGCCCGGATTGGTTATGTTTGAAATCGCCGGTTTGCCGGAATCGGCTGCCCGGGAGTGCTTTGCCCGCGTTTGTTATAAAATGCCGTTTCGTTGCCGGATGGTTGCCCGCCGTCCGGGAGTATAATCCAATTGCCGTATGTTTGTCGAAGGATGAAATGGGATGCGTGCCAGTGAACTACGCCAGATGACGGATGAACAACTAGATGTCAATCTCAAGGATTTGACCAAGAATCTGTTCCATCTACGATTCCAATCGGCTACGGAGAGATTGGAAACCCCGAGTGAAATTACAAAAGTCCGCAGAGATATTGCCCGCATCAAGACAATCCAACGCGAGCGGGAACTGGAAAAAGCCCAAGAGAGTGAAGTTCTTGCCGGCGGAGAAGGAGAATAAATTTAATGGCTGAGGAACGAACAAAACCCCGTGGTGCATTAGTTGGCATCGTTACCCGGGACCGGATGAATAAAACACGGCGAGTTGAAGTTTCTCGATTGGTCAAGCACCGCCGCTATGGAAAATATGTTCGCCAAAGGACAATTTGTCACGTCCATGACGAGAACAACGAAACTAAGGTCGGCGATAAAGTTGAAATTGTGCCCTCCCGACCTTTGTCGAAACTGAAATGCTGGCGACTGGAAAAAATCCTTGAAAAAGCACCATTGACCCTTGCTCAACTCAAAGCTGCCGCTGAAGCCGCGAAAATTGAAGAAGCGGTCGAAGAAAAACCATCCGAAGAGGCCACCGGTGCTGAAGACCAATCGGAAGGTGATGAAGGTGATGAAGGTGATGAAGGTGATGAAGCGGACGAAGACGAAGAATAATGGATTCGTTTGAACGTTAAGGGAACAAACCGATGATTCAGATGTATACCTATCTTGATGTGGCGGATAACACCGGGGCCAAAGAATGTATGTGCGTCAAGGTACTGGGAGGTACTCGCCGCCGCTATGCGGGCCTCGGGGATATTATCATCGCCAGCGTGAAAAAAGCCCTCCCCGGCGGTGATGTGAAGCAGGGAGACTTGGTACGCGGAGTTGTTGTTCGCGTGAAAAAAGCTACCCGCCGCGATGACGGCAGCTATGTGCGTTTCGATAGAAATGCCATGGTCCTTTTGGGCAAAGAAGATGAAAATCCCCGCGGCACTCGTATCTTCGGTGCCGTCGCCCGGGAACTTCGGGATAAAGGGTTTTTGAAGATTGTGAGTCTGGCATCCGAGGTTGTTTGATTTCAAAGCAAGATTTTTTGCTCGGCAAAAGCGAAATCAAGTGGAGTTTCTGTCCCTTACAATTAACAGAGGTTGAGCCATGGTGGCTCGTTTACAAGACTTATACAAAAAAGAAATCATCACCAATTTGAGCAATAAATTGGGACGCAAGAATGTCCTGAGTTTGCCCAAGCTGCAGAAAATTGTCATCAACATGGGTGTTGGCAAGGCTTTGCAGGAGAAAAATCGCTTGGAGCAAGCGGCAGAAAATCTAACGGCGATTGCCGGCCAAAAAGCTCAGATAACCAAAGCCAAAATCGCGGTCAGTGGTTTTCGTCTCCGCCAAGGCAATCCGATTGGGTGCCGGGTAACTCTTCGGGGACCCCGGATGTACGAATTTCTGGACCGCCTTATTAATTTGGCGTTGCCGAGAATTCGTGACTTTCGCGGCGTCAATCCCAAGAGCTTTGACGGGCATGGCAATTATAGCCTGGGTATAGCAGAACAGTTGGTTTTCCCGGAAATCGATCCGGATAAAATTTCTTTCACCCAAGGAATGGATGTCACCTTGGTCACCAGCACCAATAGTGATGATGAAGCCCGAGAATTACTGAAAGAGTTTGGCATGCCATTCCGGGAATCTTAATCTTAATTTGAAGGTTTAACGAAAAGAAGAATATGGCTACCACCGCAAAAAACGCTGAGTACTTGAAACAGCTCAAGAAGCTGGAACAAGCCAAAGAGGGAAAGGCAACCCTTCGGCCGCGCGACCGGATTCGCATTCGTCATCGTTGCCGGATGTGCGGTCGTTCCCGGGCGATTTACCGGAAATTCGGCATCTGCCGCATTTGTTTCCGGGATATGGCAAGTTATGGGATGATTCCCGGTGTCAAGAAAGCAAGTTGGTAGAGAGGATTTAAGCCATGATGACCGACCCGATTGCCGACATGCTGACCCGTATTCGAAACGCCAACCGCATTGAACGGCCGATCGTTGATATTCCAGCGACCAAACTAAAAACCCGCGTGGCCAAGGTGCTCAAAGACGAGGGCTTTATTTACGACTTTCAGGTTGGCCGAGTTGAAGATGAAGAGTTGATTCCGGATGATGATTTTTCCAAACCGAAATTGACCCTCCGGGTGATTTTGAAATATGGGCCCGAAGGCGAAAACGTTATCCGCCACATCCAACGAGCCAGCAAACCCGGACGCCGGCTTTATTGGCGTCATGACAATCTGAGGCCCGTACTGGACGGCCTTGGGATAGCAATCTTGAGCGCCAGCCGGGGAGTTATGAGTGATCGTCAAGCTCGGACCCAGCGGTTGGGCGGCGAGGTCTTGTGCACGGTCTGGTAGAGGGATATCGAAATGTCGCGTATCGGCAAGCAACCTGTTGTTTATCCAAGTAATGTCAAAGTGGACATCCAAGACCGAACCGTAAAGGTGGAAGGTCCCAAGGGAAAACTGGAGTTCAGTCATCATCCGTTGATGACTGTGGAACATGACACCGAAGGCAAGAAAATCTTAGTCAAGCGACAATCGGACGAACGGTTTAGCCGTTCGTTGCATGGTTTAACCCGAAGCCTGATCCGAAACATGGTAGAAGGCGTAACCAATGGCTACGAAAAGCGGCTGCGAGTCGAAGGTATTGGTTATCAAGCCCGTTTGGATGGGAAAACCCTGGTCCTAGTGGTAGGATTTGCCAACAGTATTGAAAAAGATCCGCCCCCTAGTGTTGATGTAAAAGTCCCGGATGCCAATACTATCGTT
>CAZPPD010000558.1:0-4465 GCA_964588185.1 uncultured Alcaligenaceae bacterium
TTCCGGGGGTAGTTTTCTTCGGTCATACTTGGGGCGAAATAATCCCGTACCACCCGGAATGGGCCGTCTCTTGTCGGTCCGGTCTTCATTCTCGAACCCTTTGACCGCATAGGGAATTTCTACCTTGTTACTTATTTGGATTTCGATTCCGGAAGATTGAACGGCAAGGTCGCCCATTTGCACTTCGTAAACCAACTTCTCCGGTTGGTCGACGGAGGCTGTAATCTCACGAAAGTCGAGATCCTTGCCGCCAATTTCAATCCACAAGTGCGGGTTGGGAACCCCATCAAAATATTTCTTGACCGAAGCAAGTAAAGTCAGCCGAAGAACGCCTTCCCGGTCCGGAGGAGTAGGAATTGTGAGTCGTAGGCTATCACGCTCCCCTACCGCCCTGCCTTCGAGGAGCAATCCCAAGCCGGGCCGACCGCCTCTTGGTTGGCGGGGAACTCTCGCCCTGGCCCCTTCCTTTCTCCAAGCGGAATCCAGTGACCGCCGGATATCTTTTGAATCACGTAGGTCCCCCGCAAAAATTTTCGCTCTGGGTAGTTCCAGGAAACGAATCCCATCAACCGCCCGGCGAGTTACTTTTAACCACTGAGCCACAGAATCGGCGGCTTCCTGCAACCCTTCGGCACCGGTGTCAAACCCGTCCACTTTTCCATCACCCGGTAATCCAAAGGAGAAATCAACTCTCAGTCCAGTGACGTCTTGCAAAGCCGCTGTTAATTCTCGTCGATTAAGCCGGCGGGAACCACCAACTCCAAGGGATCGTTGTTGCTCTCGAATCCAAGTCAATACCTGTTTCTTTTCGGCTTCGTTTGGTCTGGGACGCTCCTTGGGGGGCATTTCGCCGGAAGAGACTACTTCGTGGACCATGGTCCATAAATTTCGATTGCCAAGTTCCATGCCGGAAATCTTGTCAAAACGGATTCGCGATTGTTGCTTCTCAGGGCCGTGGCAAGCAAAGCAATGTTGCTTCAGGAAAGGTGCGATGGATTTTTTAAAGGTAGAATCATCAGCTTGAAGGAGGCTGGAGTTTATCCAGAAAATACCAGCAAGAAAAAGCCCTATTTTCCCTGAGGAAAATATCTGCTTAAGGTTATAATGATTGGGGATCGACTTTCCCATGAATCTATCCATTCTGGAAACCTCGAACCGAATGGGAGTAATATCAGAACTCGGTTTAGCTAGGCGGGAATATTGAATGCAATTTAATCAATCTTCCATGTATTATACACCGTACCAAATAGAAGGTACCGGTTCAAACACTAAAATCTATTTTGCTGAGTTCCAGATTTTTATCGTACTCTTTCCGCCGGAAACTATCCGCCGCCCATCCGGGCTAAAGGCAACCGTGGTGACGCTGCCTTTGTGAGCCGGAAGAGTGCGTTGAATTCTACCGGAAACGGCATCCCAAATTTTTAGAGTACCGTCCTCGCTCCCGGATGCAATCCGTTTGCCGTCATGATTTACGGCAACCGAGGTCACATCTGCTTTATGGCCTTTAAAGGTATGCATTACTTTCCCCGATGCCGCATCCCACACTTTGACTGTGTCGTCTTGGCTACCCGAAACAATCTTCTTTCCGTCCGGAGTGTAGGTAATCGAGGTTACTGCCAAGTCATGGCCGACAAGGATCGTTATTTCCTCACCGGACTGCGAATCCCTAATGGTCACAGCGCTATCTCCGTCCCCCGATGCAATTCGCTTTCCATCCGGGCTGAAGGCAACGGCAGTGACATCGTATTCATTCTCAATATCTACGGAAAAAAGTTCCTTGCCTTTTTCCGATTCCCAAACCCGTAGTGAATCGTCCCCACTTCCGGAAACAATTCGTTTTCCATCTGGGCTAAAAGCCACTGAGGTAATGTTTTCCCTATGGCCGGTAAGAGTCCGCAGTTCTTTGCTTCCGGTCAAGTCCCAGAGTTTAAGAGAGCTATTCCAGGTCCCGGCCACAATCTGTTTGCCGTTTGGGCTAATGGCAAGGGCAGTAACTCCTTTGCCATTGACCGGAATAGTCTTCAGTTGTTTTCCCGAATTGGAATCCCAGACAATCAGAGTATCATCTCCACTTCCGGAAATAATGTGCTTGCCGTCGGGAGTAAAAACTGCGGTGGAAATCCAACTTTTGTGACCGCGGAGGGTTGAGATTAATGCATTCGGGTTCTTTTTTTCTCCGCTTGTTGCTTCTTTTTCGGCCGCAAACAGTGAGGCTGTTATGATCACAATGGTTTTAGCGAAATGGGTTGATGACATGGGTTGATTCCTATGGGGGTGGATTTGTCGGCAGGGTTAATGTAGCTCACAAATCATCTCGGCAGGAAATTAGAAACGCCCAACGAATTTTAAAGGAGTTCAGGGCACGGATCAATTGGTAAGTTCGATTTGGTAGGGGGGGGATTTAAAAAAGCCTTGGTGATTATCCAAGGCTTTGATGTTGATTATCCGCTCTCTACTTTTGCCCGTGATTCAGGATTTCGTCCCGTAATCTACTTATCGGAGCCAATCGATCTCCCAGACCTCCGTTCCGTTGCAACCGGTCCGTTTCAATCTTAATTTCCTCGCGGAGACGCTCAAGCCGGGTTCGTTCCCGGGCTAATTGGGCTCGCTCCTTGGACATTTCCATTTCCATTTCGCGGATGGTTTCATCCATCTCCTGGTTGCGTTGGCGGAGATGTTGAATTTCTTCATTTAGACGTAGGCGATCTTGTTCCAATTCCCGCCGGTATTTAACAAGCTCTGCTTCAAAACTGTCGGGATCCTCAATCTTGATGTCCTCTTCCTCTTCGCTTGGCTCCGGAGCCGGTGGATTCTTTTCCAATTCTTCCAGCAGGGCATTCTTTTCGTCCAAAAGTTGCCGCAGCAGATTGTTGTCATGTTGCAGCTTTTCCATGTCCTCTTTAAGTTTCAGAAACTCTTCGCTCGGTTCCGGTTCCGGGGCCGGCTGGTTTTGCAATTCCTCGATGATTTCGCGGAGTTCTTGGTTCTCCTGTTGAAGAAGCTCCATCTCTTCGTTGTTTTGGCTGCGGACCTGTTTCTGCATGGTCTTTAGCTCTTCCATCATGGACATTAAATTCGCCCGCTGTTCACGGAGAACCTCTTCCGCCTGGACCAGGGCGGCTTGCTGTTTTTCCAGCTTCTGGGCGGTATCCCCTTGCTCTCTCGTAAGATGCTCACGAGCCAGCTGGTTTTCTCTTTGTTCGATCTGCATTTCCAGCATCCCTCGAGTTAAATGATTTCGTTCTTCTTGCAAGCGCTTGGCCTCGTTGTCCAAGCGTTTCCTGGTCCGTTGTAAATGCCGGACATAAAAGTCTAGCTCTTTTCTGCGCAAGATCAATTTTCGCGCTTCCTCGGCTTCAGTAAATTCCGGAAGAATTCGTGTAACTTCTAATTCTCCATAGACTTGCGGCAATGGATTTGTATCCTCCAGGGCAATTTGTGTGCTGGTTGTATTTCCTTCCGATGAACCGGCAGCATTTTGTGCTTCTTGTCGGCAGCATTTTTCCTCAAGGGTCTGGATTTGTTGTTGCCAGTGATCTTCTTTCTCTTGTAATTCCGCTTCCTTGGCAGCAACCCGGTCCTGGAATTCTGTCATTTCCCGGGCCAAAATCTCTCGGTCCCGAGCCAAATCTCGCTCTCTTTGATTCAATTGTTCGGTCCGTTGGTCGCATTCTACCAAGCGCGTTTTCAGGGAATTTGCCTGCTGCAGGAGTTCTGCATCGGCCTTTGCTTTGACCTCCACCGCTTGGGGATTTTGGCAGCGTAGCTCTAGCAGCTGGCGGCGCAGATTCAACGCCAAGTAAGTGAGATTTTCCCGCTTTTGCTTTAGGCGGCGGATTTGGCTTTCGTTTTTTAAGTCCCGGGATTCTTTTGGTTTCTCGGGAATGGTGATTTGGAAGCTAAACGGGCCTACTTGAAGAATGTCTTCATCATGCAAAATACTCTCGTAGATCCGATCCCCATTTAACCGGATTCCCGCCCGGCTATTGCAATCACGAACATAAAAGCCGCCGGCATTGCGGGTAATTACGCAATGAAGAGTCGAGATGTCCGGGGCTTCCAACACCACATCGCATCCCTTGCTCTTGCCGATAATGGTGGCATCTCGGTTCAAGGGACAATTTTTTTTGCCCGAGTTGGAGTACAACAGGCTCAGCATGGCTCCTGTTGGAGAATTGGAATTTAGGTGTTTCGCTACCATTTTCTTTTTCAAAGATAAAAAAGGTTAATAATGAGAGAGGAAGCAAAGGAAATTACAGTGATTACCAGTGCAAGAGGGGTTGCAATAAAAGAGTTGCCCCAACCTTGGGAAAAGGGGGCTCATATCAACTTGAGAAAGACGGGCACTAAACTATAGCTCAAAAAACCATTGAAAGTTGGGGAGGCAAAAAATTTCAAAATAAATAGCCCTGACCGGCACTAGCTTGATTTGGTGGTTTCTCCTTCCTTCTTTACGGACACGTCT
>CAZPPD010000559.1:0-4464 GCA_964588185.1 uncultured Alcaligenaceae bacterium
GTCTCGGCGTCTTCAAGAGTCGCACTGCGGATTGACCACGTCATGCTTGCCCCGCCTTTCAAAATTCGTATCTTGTCTGCAAATTAATAGCTGAAGGAGGAAATCGGTTGGACTTAAAGAGCTACATCCGTGATATACCGGATTTTCCGAAACCCGGCATTATTTTCAAGGACATCACTCCCCTGTTAGCTTCTCCCGAGGCTTTTCGGGAATCCGTCAGGCTGATGTGCGAGCCATTTAAAGGGGATACAATCAATGCCATTGCCGCTGCCGAAGCACGGGGGTTTCTTTTTGCAGGACCTATGGCGATGGCAATGGATTTGCCTTTGGTCCCTCTGCGAAAGCCGGGGAAGTTGCCTTATGAAACCCATTTCCTGCAATACGAGCTGGAATACGGCAATGCGGAACTCCATGTCCACATTGATGGCGTGCAAAAAGGCTCCCGGGTTCTTATTGTCGACGATCTCTTGGCTACGGGGGGAACCCTTAAAGCTGCCTGCCAACTCATTGAGAAAGCCGATGGTGTGGTCGCTTGCTGTATTGTCTTAGTTGAGCTGGAATTCTTGAAAGGGCAGGAAAAGCTTTCCCCTTATCCGGTGAAAAGCATTCTGAAGTTTTAGTTTTGGAATTGTGTCATGGAATTGAATTTCGAAAAAGCCGGCGGTATTGTTCCTGCTATTGCCCAGGATGCGGAGACCGGCGAGGTTCTGATGTTGGCTTGGATGAACAAGGAATCCTACGAAGAAACAATGCGTACCGGTCGAGTTTGTTATTTTAGCCGCAGCCGCAACAAACTGTGGCGCAAAGGCGAAGAAAGCGGCAATGTCCAAGAAGTTCAAGAAGTCTTTGTCGACTGTGATGCCGACACGGTCTTGATTAAAGTCAAACAAGTCGGCGGAGCGGCGTGCCATGAAGGTTACAAGTCCTGCTTCTTCCGCAAATTGGAAGGCGATCAGGTTCAAGTGATTGGTGAGCGTGTGTTTGATCCGGAACAGGTCTACAAGAAATGAGCGACAAAATACTAAAGTTGGGGATACCTGCAGGTTCCCTTCAGGAGGCGACAGGGGAGCTATTCCGCAAAGCCGGTTATAAGATTACCTTCTCCAGCCGCAGCTATTATCCCAATATCGACGACCCCGAAATCCAGTGCACTCTTATTCGCGCCCAAGAAATGCCGCGCTACGTTGAGAACGGATCTTTGGATTGCGGTTTGACCGGCCACGACTGGGTTCTGGAGAATAATGCCAAGGTTGTTGAGTTAGCCGAGCTAATCTTCAGCAAAGTCAGCCGAAGACCAGTGCGCTGGGTATTGGCTGTCCCCAATGACTCGCCGATTCAAAGCGTCAAAGACCTCGAAGGAAAACACATCGCCACTGAAGTCGTGGAACTGACCAAACGGTGGTTAGCAGAGCATGGGGTAAAAGCCTCCGTGGAATTCAGTTGGGGAGCGACGGAGGTCAAGCCGCCGCAACTCGCCGATGCCATCATAGAGGTGACCGAAACCGGTAGTTCCCTCCGGGCAAATAATCTCCGCATAATCGAGGAAGTGCTCCAAAGCACAACCCGATTCATCTGTAATGAGGAAGCCCAAAAGGATCTGTGGAAGAAATCAAAGATGGATGACATCGTCCTGATGTTAAACGGAGCAATGGCTGCCGAAGGAAAAGTCGGGCTGATGATGAATGCCCGAAAGTTGGAAGTGGATCGTGTGCTTGAAATCCTCCCCGCGCTGCAAAAACCGACTATTTCGTCGCTTTCGGATGAAGAATGGGTGGCCATCAACACCATCATCGAAGAGGACACCGTCCGCCACATTATTCCCGCCTTAAAGCAGGCAGGAGCAAAAGGGATTGTCGAGTATCCGCTGAACAAGATTATTGACGATTAACCCGGTACAATGCCGTTCCAGTTCTCAAGAAGAAGCCCTTATTGGTGGCTGCTACCCCGTATAGAATCGGACCACTAAAGCGATTCCCCAATCCGCCCGCAGAGGTTTTTGCTTTGGGGCTTTCAAAAAGGGAATTCTTGGCCACTGCTTCCAACTTTGGACCTGTCTTGATTACTGTCGTTTGCCCTTTTTTGCCGAAGAAATAGATATACTCACCGGCACCTATTGGAGACGCCCAGCAGGAACCCTCTAAGCGAAAATTAAACCGTTCTTCCCCGGTTTTGGCATCTAAGCAGTAAACGACTCCTATCCGGGAAACAAAATAGGCATTACCGCGGTAAAGCAGCGGGCTGCCAAAACTGGAGGTGGCTTTTTTGGCGGACCACAATAATCGATAATTCACTTTCCCATCCTTTTGCATCCGTTTGAAACAGCAGTTGGACCGAATGGAAGCCTTGGGATCTCCGCCGCTCCTGCCCAAAGTTGCTCCGATCACGACCAAATCACCAAAAACGGAAGGAGAAGGGACCGTATTGCCGGTTACCCCTTCGTGCTCCCATAGGAGTTCACCGTTTTCGGCGTTGTAAGCGGAAACACTGCCGTTACTGCTGATAATGATCTCTTCTTTGCCTTTGCGGCGAACCACCACAGGAGAAGTCCAGGAAACCCGCTTTTTTCGGTCCGTTTTCCACAAGTTCTTCCCGGTTTTCTTGTCTAAAGCGAGTAGATAAGAAGGACCTTCGTCATCCACCAGGACAATCACTGCTTTGTCTGTTTGAGCCAGCGAACTGCCGAGACCATGGCCGTTCTGAAAGAAGCCGTAATCCTTTACAAGTGAACGCAGCCAAAGCAATTTCCCGTCGTGGGAAAACGCCAGAACCTCACCGCCTTCGAAAAAAGTGTAAACTGCCTTGGCATCCACTACCGGAGTAGGTGCTGCTTTGCTGATATAGTTGGTCCAAGCTGCTTTGAAGGTGGGGGAAAATGTATGCCGCCAAAGTTCTTTGCCGGACTTGGTGTGGTAGGCGAGGACGTAGCCAATTTCCCGTTCCTTCCCATCTACAGCTGTTACAAACACCTTGTCTTTGTAGACGACCGGAGAGGACTGGCCGTAGCCGGGAAGGTCCACTTTCCAAATCAGGTTGTTCTTCGCCGACCACTTTACGGGTAAGTCGTTCACCGGGCTAATACTGTTGCCAAATCCCCTGAATCCCGGCCAAATGTCCTTCCTGTGCCCGGCAGGACTTTTGCCATTCTGCCCCCAAACAGGTCCTTGAAGAAGGAAGAAAAAACATAGCTGTCCGATTACGGCTGCAGACATCAGGAAATTTCGCATCAGTTGCTCCCTGGTTGGCAACGGTGGTAGATTAAGCTGCATTACAGCGATTGTTTGTTATCACCATTGTAGGAATTATTTCAACTTTTATGGGGAAGGAGTTCCCCGACGAGATTCCACAGTCTCCATCTGCTGGAGAACCTCATCCAGTCGAACCAAATCATCGAAGTGCTTGAAAACCAAGGCCATTTTCCGCAGCCAACAGGGGTGATCGACCTGATCCACCGCGATTTCCTTGAGGAGGTCATAGGCTTTGCCGATTTCCCCAAGATCTGTCCAAACACAAGCCAAATTAATTCGGTAGGACAACATTTCCGGAGCAAGGTCCATGGCCAAGGACAGGGGTATCACGACTTCGTCCAAAGGGTGACCGAGTCGGGTCAGATAATAGGCGATGCCAAACAAAGCTCCGTGGTGATCCGGCAAACGGCTGTTCAACACGCGGCAAACATGGAGAGCAAGTTCATATTCCCCAATCTGACCGCACGCAGAAGCCAGCTTATTAAGGAGAGGAGTTGGGCAGACATCTCCTTCGGCAAGGTGGGCAAATATGGTTCTCGCCAGATCTGTTTTGCCTTGCCGGGCATAGATTTGACCCAGTGCAAGTTGGCCGAGGGCACTCAAGGGAGCCAAACAAGTGGCATTCTCCAAGGCTTCTTGCCCATTTTGAAGATCTGCCTGGAGCCAAAGAGAAATCCCCAACATTTGCCAAAGGCTGGCGTCATCGGGAGCGTGCTTAAGTCCAAGCCGGGCCAGCTTAACCGCCTGATCATAGTTTTGTTGATCGAACGCCCCAACCGCATGGTGGAAATAGTCTCTGCCAACAGTCATGGATGCTCCTTAAATCGTTTGTCTCTAACAGATAACAGAAAAAGCATTATAAAAAGGGATGTCGGCTGGTGGTCTCTCCAGGGGCTGTTTGGAGCAGCCGACATCCCAAAATTCATTGAATATTTAATCCTTTCCCAATTCTTTGGCGGTTTTCTCATGAGAAACCGGTGCGACGGGTATGGCAGCCGTTTTTGAAAGAACTTTTTCCGGCTGTTGGGGCTCTCGAGAAGCCCAAACTAAAAATATCGCGGCAAGAATGGGCAAGGAAGTAAGAATGGCTGCCGTTAGGTGGGAGGCTTGGTTTTGGGATAATCTCAAGAGTCACCTCAAAAGGTGAGGAAAAGCTTATTGTTAATGATACAGAGTCTCATTAGCTTTTATCAAGATATTTTGTTGGTTGTGGGAAGTC